>JAHQWX010000065.1 GCA_029856375.1 Promethearchaeia archaeon
ATTCCCGGAACAGATGGAGCTGTAGCTCTGGCAATGTGTAATATCATCGTTAATGAACTGGGGATATTCGATAGCACATTTATCGCTACCAAGACTAACGGCCCTTACCTCATAGGCCCTGACGGTAGATATGTCAGGGAAGAAGTTATTAATGCTACCACAAGGCCTTCTTCAGTGGTAATGGGAGGTTGTCCATAAAATATATAGTGTTTAACATTTTGTGCGAGAGAGAGTTCCGATATCAAGGGGATTACAAGTAAGTCTTCTTCTCCCTCAACGATAGTTATTAAAACTTTTAAATTTTCGTTTAATATATACTCTAAAATTGGCCAAATTTCACTAGAAATGGTCCCAGCAGGATTTTTCAATTCTATAAACTTATCGAAAATTTCTGTTGAAGAAAATTTAATCTCTTCTTGTTCCAGTCGTTTCGTTTTTTCGTCCACGAAACATATTTTTATGTAATTCCTCAAAAAAGAATCGTTCAAAAAGTCATAAGTTACTATATCTCCAACGCAATAAAGTCTAAGATCAACCGTCTTATTTAATTCAATTTTTTTTTTAAAAAAAGCAACAATTTCGTTTATTGTATTAATTCGATTACCAGAGATTAATTTACCAAAAGGTTTAGCTAATCCCTTTCTTTGATTTGAGGGGAGTTTAAGATTTTTCATCGCAATGTCTCTTAAATAAAGAAAAACTAGCGAACTCGTAGTGCGTATTTTCCCTTGATGTTTATGTTCATATACTTGGCTATTTTTGAGTGTTGAGGGTCTAAAATAATAACTTCACCCGAGTAATCGTCTGAAAGGGTGTGAGTTTTGCACTTTGGGCATAAAGATTTGTCTTTCCTTGTGATTAAATGACAATTCTTACACGCTCGTTCTTCCACGATTAATTCACCACTTAGCACTTCTTTTAAGGAATATAATGTAATTTTATCTATAAAATTTTTCCTATTCTGATTCCTCCGGTGTTTCTTCTTCTTTAGGACCTTCTTTTTCTAAGAAATAGTCCTCAACATCTTGTTCAATCCAATCCTTTTTACCTAAGAACGGTTGTCTCATCGTCAAACCTAGTTTTGCCGACCTTCCTGTACCTAATGAGACGGCTATAATTCGCGCACGTACGACATCGTTAACTTCTAAAATCTTTCCTGTTTGTTTACCCAAGAACCTGTAAGCGCTCTCTTCGTAAATAATATAGTCGTCGCATATTTGAGATACATGAACGAGAGCATCTAACGGTCCCAATCTAACGAATGCCCCAAAATCGACTATTTCAACGCAAACACCTTGAATAATCTCAGAGAGTGAAGGCTTAAACGCCAAAATGGTGAAAGTAACCTCGTGAAAAGTATTTGCGCTACTGGGTATAACGACACCAAGCCCTACATCGAGTACATCGACAACTGCAATGCAAAATCCGAATTCCTTAGTAACTATTCCCTCATACTCATCGCTTAAGATAATCCTAGCAGAGATTTTTTTATCTTGGGAATAAAGAAATGGGGGAATCTCTAAGGTTGATTGAATGGTAATCAGTTTAAAAATAATGGAGCAACTCCTTTTACATTTTGAAAACAGCAATATACATAATATGCGATAGAATAAATATTTTTTTATTAGATACAGTAAAACTCAGATATTTCTTCAAAATAACGGACTAATAATAATGAAAAATATTTGTATTTATTTATATAAATTTAAATATTAAGAATAAGATAATAACGAGACTTGAACCAATTAAAACAATGCTTATAATTTACTTCAAGTTTGAAATACCGTGGAAAATTTCATAGCGTATCTACATAATGGAAATACTATCATTTATATAACTAAAATTATTTAAAATAATAAAATAAATATTTAATAAAAGAAAACTGATTTACACCGCACTTATAAATACGAATTTTAAGACCCAGTAATTACGCCTTACATAAATTAACGAGTCTGACAATAATCTCTTAAATATTAAACCGAGGATTTGAAAAATTGGATAATATAGAAACCCTAGAATCGATTCTAAAGCGGCTCCTTGCATCAATCCCCGAAATCAAGTCTGCTGCAATCGTGAGTGTCGAAGGATTACCCATAGCCAGCGCTTTGCCTACTGGGGTTGACGATACTCGAATCGCTGCAATGACTGCTGCCATTCTCAGCCTTGGCGAGAGGGCCGCCCAAGAGTTAGCTAAAGGTGAGCTCGAGCAAGTTTTAGTAAAGGGAAATAATGGGTACTTAATTACTATGTTTGCGGGCGAAAATGCTGTTCTTACGGTTTCTACAACTGCGGATGTAAAGTTGGGGCTAATTTTTTTAGATTGTAAGCGCACCTGCGAAAAAATCGCGCAATTGATATGAATTGCTCATGCTTTCTCGTTTATTATTTTAAGGCTTAAATCAGTAAGCAGAATTCAAATTCCTTAAATTATAAGTTCTAATTTTTACGAATAAACAAATATAAATAAATAGTTGGGGACTTTTAGAATAGAATAAATATTAGTTCTTCAATGTCTAATGAAGAGTTCTGAAACAATACTTGGCTTATTTTTTGCGGATGAGAATAACATGGTTTATGAGAACATAAAGTTCTCAAAAGAAATGTCCCAAGAAAATAAAGACAAGTTAATGATGCTTCCATTTAATTTCTTTGGACCTGTATTTTTAACTGAGGCGAGTGGTGGACAATCACAATGGAAAATTGAATTAATTGAATCCACAATTTCTCTGAAAACCTATAAAACTCAGGATACAACGGTAATTCAATCGCTTTTCAACCTAAATTATTCAATATCTACAGAGGAAGGCATAACAAATCTTTTTGCCATAGTTGGCTCTCCGTATACTGAAGATGTACGGATGATTTACAGAAAAATGAAGGAATACATACATCCTAGCATTATTCAAGGAAAGATGGTGAATTTGAAATTAAATTCGAGCGCCTTCAAATTCCAGAAATTTGTGGCGGCGGAATTAATTCGGGGTATCAACTTTATTGATTATTCTCTTGGTACCTCAAGAAAAATGTATTGGGAAGAACAACAAAAATATTACTGTGTGGGTTTAATTGAGAGAGAATTTAATCGCGAAACTAACGAAAAATTTAGTTGTATTTATACTTTTGACGAAAACGATGAGGAAAGAAAAAAACGGCTAGAAGATATCCCATCGTTTTATGTAATGGGGATTTTACCGGATTATTACGAGAAGCTTTCGAACGATACATTAGAAATTTTTGAAATGCTAAATATTAGTTCGAATTTAAGGCGAATAGAATTGAGATTTCAAGAGAAAGTTGTCATTTATGTTGAGGAATATGAAGAGAACTTGGGTAAAAAGAGAAGTTATGGCGTGATTTTAATTCCAGCTGACGACTCAACCGAATACTCAGAAAATATTTCAGCATATCGAAAAAATTTAAGACTCCATTTAGATGGAAGCAAAACTTTTGAGCAAATCTTAGAAAAAATTAATCCTCGCTTTAATTTAAAAAAATGGGGATGCTCCAATGAAGAAGAGCTAAACAATATTTCAAGAAGTCTCGATTGTTAGCGTTAAGAAAATAACAGGGTGTAAAAAATAGAAGTATTAGATATCAAAGATATTTATAAGATCGATAAGAAGCGATTATTAGATAATTACCAACGAATTATTAAGCAATTCGCCAAGGCCGACCAAACGGAGAACGATAAAGTCGCAAATTGGTTGCATAAATTCCAATCGATTGGATCGTCGTTTTTGGAAGTACTAAGTATTCTCGACTATTTCGAAGCCTACTTAAAGGATGAATACACCACCCTCGAATTAGGGCTTGAATGGATTAGATGCCAAAAAATTCGATTAGAATATAAGAAATATTTAATCACTGCACAATATCCCCATGACGATTTCAATTTAGCAGTAGATGATTGCATCTTTTTGTTTTTTATCGAATACGATAGAACTATACGAGACATATTTGTAGAAGAAATTCACGAATGCGAGTTAAGCGCCCTTTACGAGATATTTTTCACTCCTTATGAAGGAAAAATAATTACGAACATTTTAAAATTTGTAGATGAGTATAAACAAAAATCTCCTACTATTTTTATAGGGAATAAAAAATTTAACACGAGTATTTTTACTCTTCGTTTGGGATTATCTAATATAATAAAAAGCGATTACGAAAAAGTCCTTACCTCAAGAAAAAGCGAACAGATAACAAAAGAAGAAAAATTTCAAACTGTAAAAAAAAAACCCGAACCAGTAGTGAAAGCCGAATTTATTGGAACTCAAATTGAAAGGCTAGTCAGAACTTATTGTTTTAATCAAAAAATACCAGAAACAAAGGATTTTGAAATTTCTATATCGTCGTTTTTAACGTCGTATTTTAAGTTTGGTACTTTTTATAGAATCGACGATTTTAAAGACGATATGATTATATCGTTATCTGAATATATCTATTCGGGATTTACTGATAAAGCGAAAGATAATTTTACGGTTGCCGATATTAACGCTCAATTTTCTGAAGAGTTAAAAAAAAAATTATCAATTATTAGTGAGGAAAAAGCTTTAGACGGAATCGCTTGGAAAAACGATTTATCACCAGTCATCCAGAATTTTCTAAAAAAATTTCTTATTAAACTACTTGAGCCGAAGAAAAGTGTAATTACTCGAGTCCAGCAAGTTAAGAAAATTAAAGAAGAAAAAGTTAAGGAACAAGATGAATTTAGTATCGATTCTATTTGGGATTTAAACCTTGACGAGGAAAAATTTCGCGAAAAACTAGAAAAACTATTAGACGAGAAGGGTGTAGGCACAATTCAAAAAAGGAATATTATGCGTATAAAGGTTCAAGAGTTTTTAAATGAAAAGAGAAAAATTGGGAAATAACTAAAAGTGTTTCTTCCTACATTTAATTATGATCAGTCCATTGTATGAGAAGCTTGCACAATTAATAGTTAATTATTCTCTAGATATTAAGAAAGGTCAGAGGATCAGAGTATTCGGACCATCTATTGCAAAGGAACTCTTTCAAGCGCTTTTAGTAGAAATTGTAAAAGCAGGAGGTCATCCTTGGTTGGATGCAGAAATTGAAGGAATTCAAGAATTATTTTTAAAACACGCTTCCGAAGAGCAATTACTATATGTTGATAATCTTACTAAACAAATGTACAGAGAATTCGATGGATTTATTAGAATTCACGCTGATTACAACACTCGAAAGCTGAGTTTAATCGAGCCACAATTAATTGCGAAATTTAGGGGCGCCCCTGAAAGAAAAGAACTAAGTAGCGTTTTCGAAAATAGGTACATTAAAGGAGAATTAAATTGGGTAGTTATACCGTTTCCCTGTCAAGCTTTAGCTCAAGAAGCAAATATGGATTTATTTTCTTATTATGAATTCGTAGAAAAAGCATTATTATTGGATAAAGAAGACCCCGTGAAAGAATGGCAAAAGATTGAAAATGAGCAAGAAAGAATTGTTAATTATCTTAATAGAGTTGATAATATTCAAGTTGTTGGCGAAGAAACCGATTTGAGATTATCTGTTAAAGGAAGAAAATGGATTAATTGCTGTGGCCGGCTTAATCTTCCCGATGGTGAAGTGTTTACAGGTCCAGTAGAAGACTCTGTTAATGGGCAGATTCGGTTTACTTTTCCGGGCATTTATAGTGGGAACGAAATTGAAAATATCTTTCTCGAATTTAAGGACGGAAAGGTTATTAAAGCTACAGCGGATAAGGGGGAAGAATTACTAAAAGAACTTCTAAAAATTGAAAATGCGAACAAATTAGGTGAATTTGCGATTGGTACTAATTATGGGATTTCAAAATTCACCAAAAGTATATTATTTGACGAAAAAATGGGAGGAACAATACATCTTGCCATTGGTATGGGTTTTAAAGAAACGGGTTCAAAAAACGAATGCAGTATTCATTGGGATATCTTGAAAGACATGAAAATTGCTGGCTCAAAAATCTTGGCAGACGGAAAAACTATTTATGCGGAAGGAAAGTGGAAGATTTGATTTTTCTGTGGACTTTATAACTATTCGCTTTTTTCCCATAACTAAGTAAATTCCTTTACCCATCTCTGAATAAAATTCTTCACTTTACTTCGTAAAAATGGCATATTTTTGAGTGAAAAATTTGTCGACAATGTATTTTGCGGATTCGAAAGGATTAACGCGCCCATGAAAATTAGCAAGTTCGTCTCCAAACCTTTTTTCGAACGCGCTTGAGAAAGCGTCTAACTTCTTAAATAAAACTGGTAAATATGTACTTGATATAAGTGCCGCAATGTGATGCTTTCCGTAGTTAAAATATATTTTCGCTCCTTCTTTATGAATAATTCTTAATCGCTTCTTATTTTCTGTTATTTCTGAGATTAAGGTAATTATTCCGGTGAGTCCTCCTGAGATTAGGTCTTCTGAAATCTCCTCCGATCTATTAGGTTTTGGTTTGAAGTTTCGAGTATAAACACATACCCCGTTGTAATTAAATACATATAAGGCCCTAATTGTGCTAGCCCAATCCACTTCTTTAGATGTCAAAAACTCTTTCATAGCCATCATCCAGACTAATAGGACTACCAATAGAAATCCATTTAATCTATCCAGAAAATCGGGGATCCAAAAATAATAAATTTCGTCTAATTCGTAGAAATTTGTTAATTCGACGTGAAAAATAAAACCTCCAATTAGACTCATAAACCAAATAAGTGTAAATAGTCCATTAATCCTCCCTCTATATTTCAGATGACCTCTATCCGTTGAGAAGTCCCCCGAAATAGTGATAAGGAAAAGGAAAACAGATGGGATCGCAATTCCGTAAAAAACTGAGAGAAAAATAGGTCCAGGTAGTCCAAGAACAAAATCTTGGTTGAATAATCCAGAAAATATAATAAAGAAAGATAGTATTAAAATGCTGCCAACTAAAGAAAATTTTCTTCCAACATTATCTAGAAGAACCCCCCCTAAAACCAGAACAAAAAAAGATGATAGTGCGAGAGTCAAAATGTCTATATCACCAGTATATCGAATAACCGTATTTCCTACTATGAAACTCAAAATTCCCAAACTGGTAAGATAGCGAAAAGCGTGCTTTTCGAGCACAATTTCTCTGAATTTTTTATTTGATTGGAGCCTTTCTTCAGTTTCGATATATTTGTATGATTTTGATATCACAAAAACTACCAAAAATACAATAGCTTCAATTATAAAAACGAAATAATATAGGATCGTGGAGAAAGCGAATACGACTCCAATCAAACCTAAAAAAAAGCATATTATTAATAAAAGGCTAGTAATTCTGCCTCGATTTAAAATATTTGTTTCGTGAACTAAAGTCGTAAACCACACCACAATCATTTGAGGCAGAGCAGAAGCAATGCACGCTAATCCTATATAGTCAAAAACAGTATCGGTAAAATTACTCAAAAAAAAACCCGCTATGCAAATTAAGAAAGCAATATTAAAATTCTTGTTTTTATCTTTTATTCGATCTACTAGAGAACCGGAAATAATGAAGCTAATCCCCAGCGATACGACTAAAATAGCTCTTTTTAGATCTAACATTAAACCTTCGTAATAAGATACCCCGTATTTAAAAATCAAAACTTCTAACGGTAGTAAAATGGAAAATAAAGTTACGAATAAATATATAAATGCGGATTTCGAGATACTCAAATCTCTAACGATTGTTTTATTTACCCAGTTTTTGAGTGATTGTACTTTCATATTTGATAAAGTTTCGAAAATTTCTTCACTTTAAAATTTATACCTTCTATATATAATAGTTTTCTAAATAAAGTAAGTATAAATACTTATTCAAATTCATACTTAAAATACCGTTGAGAATAAATAATGCTAAGTAATGTCTTAAAAATGGAAAAAAAGAGAATTAACAAAATTTTTATTATAACTTAAGTTGAAAATCTTATTATATAAAAAATTTATTTAAAAATGACTGATTTTATAATTGTAGCTTCTATCTGGAACACGATTTTTACTTTTTTTCTATTTACGCTAGCATTATGTCTATTTTATATAGCCCATAAAAGTTCTATTGTTAAAAACCGTTATGGGGGCACATCAACTTTTATTTGCGCGTGTATTATTTTATTTTTTGCGTTTTATAACAATGTTTATGGGCTTCTAGAATATCCATTTAATGGTTTTATGATGTGGTGGAATGCCGCGTTAGTTGGAATATATTTAGGGTTCGCGTACTATATAAGACGTGTGGAGAAAAAATTGGAGAGAAATCCACCACCTGCTTCAGAAGAACAGAAAAAGACAATTACGATGATTCTTTTAGAAG
>JAHQWX010000066.1 GCA_029856375.1 Promethearchaeia archaeon
ATACGCGTTAAGATATTCAGGGAGACCCTCTCACTAGCTAAAATATCCCTTGCATTTCCAGATAATTCGAATATAATATCGTTTTTAGAGATTTTGTCTCCATCATTTTTAAGAAGCGATATTTCGATGTTCAATAATTCACAAAGAACTTTTATTTCCCTTAGCCCCGAAATATACCCCGAACTTTTCGCTATAACGCGCGCTTTAACCTCTTCTCCTTCAGAAATAATTTCTGATGTAATATCTTGAAACGCACTATCTTCTTCTAAAAATTCTTGGAGCTTCTTTTTTAGCAATAATTTATTAGCCATATTCTAAACAAAGGATGTTTATTGTGGTTTTTTTAATCAATAATATTTTAAAAACTTTCAGAGATAAATTGGTTTATGCGAAAATAATGAACGATTACAGAAAAAGATTTTTTTTATAACTTTAAAATAGACAATTATAAAATTTCTTCTAGCGCAGCTTGTCTTTTTCCGAGTAAGAATCCACTACAAATTATTAAAATTACTCCTGTTATGAGTAGGATTGCAGATAGCGGATTTGGACTACGAAGGAATATTACAAAATATACAAAAAGCGGTACTATTTGCATTGGAACCTGTTGAATTGGAATTGCCTTACTTGCATCAGCATATTTAAAGCAAACTTGAAGTTTAGCGATTCCATAGTAATTCGTAATTAATAGCATTATCAACGCAATTATAAATACGATAAAGACGATAATACTAACTTCTCCTGTGAATGGTTTCCCCGTTAAAACATCACCCATAGTTGCTATTAATGGGCTAAGCCAAAAGTTTGATAAACTTAAAGCTACACCCGAGGTAACGGCCAAAATAATACCTTTGTAAGTCTCTTTCTCAATTTTTGAAGACATGAAATGATTCATTATAATTATCACAAACATCACACTTGTAAAAATCGTTATTCTTACAAGTAAACCTTGATCGGTTACATCAACTTCCCCCGATTCCAAATTACTAATGCCTAAGAACGATATCCCGATAATCATTAAAATTATACCAATAATATCAATCTTTTCAAGTGATTCTCCCACAATTTTGGCAGAACCTATTGCTAATACAATTAAACCTGAAGCCATTAGTCCGGGAACTAAAGTTGGACCTATATCTGCCCCCAATAAACTCTGACCAACGAACATAAAAATTGGATCAATAATCATAGCTAAAATAAAACCTGTAAGCCAAATGGGATTTTTTAGCAGTTTTTTACCAAAATTCTCGTCTCTTTCTTCCTTGGGGATGGAAATAACTGCCTTTTTTTCTAGAACATTACCAAAATTGCTTAAAACTCCCGAGAGGATACCAAAGGAGACACCTAAAATGTAATCTAATTCAGCCAATAATAGTCACTATAATTATCTCGTATTTTAGAGTTAGAAGTAAATTAATAAGATAATTTAATTATTTATCTACGTGAGAGTTTATAAATTTATAAAGCCAATATATTTTAAAAAGCGTTAAGAAATCAGATTTAAATAGCTGAAGAATAAATACCTATTATCTCATGATCAAAAAATTGTTTATTCAAGTTGCAGACAGCTCTATCAACCTTGAAACAGAATTATTTCTTCCCGAAAACGCGAAAAGTGAACTAGCTGTTATTTTGACTCATCCCCACCCTCAATTCGGAGGTTCAATGTGGAATAATGTTACTAATTCTCTATTTTCTACTTTTTCGAAGGAAAATTTCCCCGTTTTGAGATTCAATTTTCGAGGTATCGGAAGATCGACGGGAAGTTATGGCCGCGATAAAGGAGAACAAGAAGATGTCAGAGCATGTCTAAGTTATTTAGTTAAAGACGAAGGGTTTAACAAAATCGTAATAATAGGTTATTCTTATGGAGCAGCAATCGGCTGTTCAATCGTTAACGAGTCCGAAAACATTATTGGGTATGTGGCAATTGCGTTTCCATTTGATCTCTTCAAGAAATTTAAGGAACTAGCTCAATCTACAAAGCCTAAATTGTTCATTCAAGGTGATAGAGATGATATTGCTAGTTATTACGCTTTTCCCGATCACTTTGAAGATTTGAATCCCCCTAAGGAAAAGAAAATCATTGCGAATTGTGACCACTTTTATATAGGCTATGAATCAACTGCTTCCAAATGCGCCCTAGATTTTGTAAAAATGCTGAAAGCGTGAGTTGGAGAAAACTTATCTTTAGATTGTAGAAAGCTTTTTTAACTCGGGAAAAGAATTTTCCTCCGCCCAGTCAAGAAGTTGATCGTAATATTTCTCAATTTCATCGCTATCTGGTACAGGCGCGAGAACTGCTAAAATAAATAAGGTTTTTTCAATTTCTATATTTCTACAAATGATGAAATGTTCCTTAAAAAGAACTTTAATCGATTCCATCTCTGATTTGAGGGTTAATTCCTCGCTAACCTTGCTTGCAGTATCGCTTAAAAGAGAACCCATCGCCGCTACTGTTGCTTCATCAATTGCTGCACCCTTCTCCGAAGCCAATACCAAACCGGAGGATGTACTAAACAGAGAGGCCATAAATCCACCGTTTTCATTTAGTTCTTTTAGAATAAGGTCTAAACGAGTAGAAATTTCTTAAAGCCTCCCATCTTTTTTATTTGTTTTTAAATTCTATAATATTTATTATAAGATAAATGCATTTATTTAAACTTTTATGTACAGTTCGATTAGGCTTGTTTAATAGCTATGATTTGAATCATTTCTTCTCTTTTTTTTTAAATGGTAAAGGAATCAAGTATGCGGAAGCTAAGCCGTTTTCGATATTTAAAATAATGATTGTCGGTCTAGCTTCTGGCTCACTAAAGCCTGGCTTTTTAGGCGGTGCTTTTGGGTATGTGATCGAGCCGGGATTTAATCTCATACATTTTTCTTCCATTCCCTTTATCATGGGAACATGAGTATGCCCCGTAATTAAGATATTAAGCTCGTTATCTTCGATATATTTATCCAACTCGTTAATTGGAATGTCATGAATTATACCAATTTTCTGACCCTCCACCTCAAGAAACTTGTCTATTGGCAACTCCTTTATTTCATCCATATTGCCTGCAACGCAATGAACGGGAGCTATTTCTTTTAATCTGGCAAGAAATTTCTCAGTATTTACATCTCCCGCGTGAATAATTACATCTACATCCGATAAATATTTCTTTAATACATTTATAAAATTATCTATCTTCTTATCGTCAAACGAATCTGATACATGAGTGTCTGAAATTATTCCAAATTTTACCATATCTCTCGAAACTCGTTCTTCTTCTTTTAGAACGCTAAACCAATCGTGGCTATTAACCATAGACTTAATATTATGAGAATATCAAAAATGATTCTTATAGATCTATCATTACTTGTTTCATCCCTTTTTACATCCACTTTGAAGTAGTTTTTAATGTCGCTAGACACAAATTGTACTCCTTTTTTAACTCTAGGGTACTGGATAATTAATACGATTAAAGATAATAGAATTAATGGTACATACAAGAAAATGAAGATATCGAAAAAGTAGCCCCCTTGCGTAACATACCAAATGGTATGGGTAGATATTATATTACTTAAGAAATGGGCAAAAATTACTGGAAATAACCATTTTTTTCGCGTAATAAACGATGCGTTGATAAAACCCACAACCCCCGCCGATAAAGCCCATACAATCGGATAGAATATATTTTCACCTAAACCAATAGCGACAAAGATGTATCCAGTATGGCTTAATCCAAAAAAAAACGACGAAATCACAATTGCTGAATACTTGCTAAATCGATATTCTCCTCGATTTACTAAAAATCCTCGAAATATCCATTCTTCGTGAAAAGAAACACAACTTTGAATTATTATTACTGCTAATACAAAGGACAGATAAGGTACTGAAAAATATAATCCTAGCCCTGACGAGGAACTATGGAAAACTTTAGCTTCAATCTCAATAGCTCCAGGAATCAGATATCCCAATAAATTTATTGGGAAATAAACAATGATTAATAATAGGAATCCCCACAGTAATTGATATTTAAAATTCTTTCTCGTTATTTTCAACAATGAAAATTGCTGAAGTGATGGAGCAACATTCGATTCGAAAATAACCTCGTGTTTTTTGGGCTGAAGAATAATTTGCGCTATAGCTAAACACAATGGTACTGCAATTAAACCCGCAATAAATTTGAATATGTAAAACAGCTCGGTGTAAAGAACAGAAGGTTGTTCAACTAATGTTAAAATAGTTCCTAGACCTGTTCTAATTAAAAATAGTCCCAGTGCCGCGATAAAAACCTCCGCCAAAAAATATATTCTACAATTCAGAATCTCTCTTGCACTGTTTTTATCGCTCAAAGTCGAATTTCCTTAGGATGTAATTTTGAATTTTATGTAATATTTTTTACTATTCGGAATTCTATTTAAATGTACAGTTATATGTTTAATTCATCTAAGGTAGGAAGTCCGTTCCTTGCTCCTATTTGTTGGATACATTTTGCCGCAACTAAATTTCCCACTGCAAGATGAGCTTTTAGCTCGTTAAAATCAAATGTAAACTTTTTCGAGAAACTATACATAAATCCAGCAGAAAATGCATCGCCAGCACCTGTGGTGTCAACTACTTCAACTTTATTCGATGGAACTAATGCAATTTCGTCGCTATCGTGAACAAATAATGCAGAACCTTTCGAACCCATTGTAACTACTATCGCCCTTATCCCAAGAGCAAAAAGTTCCTTTAGTTTTTCTTTTATGTTCTCTAAAGGAAGATCAGGTTCTTGAATTGAAAGTAAAGACGAGAATTCTTTATAGGAAAAAATAAAAATATCGATTAATTGTAAAAGAGGCTTTATTGCGTGAAATCCTTGCTCAATTATTAACATCCCCGGATTTAAAATTACGGGTATATCGCACTTTCTAGCAATTTTAGCAGCCTCAATAAATGGTTCAGTATTTTTTAAGCTGCTAAGATATAGGATTTTTGACTGAATTATTTCATCTTCTTTTATGTCTTCAGCCGATAAAACATTTGCAGCGCCACTGTGAGCATATAATTGCCGTTCTCCCGTTTTACTTAACGCTACAAAGCACGATCCTGTTCCATATTCTTTTGAATATTTTAAAAGCGAAGTATCCACCCTGGTTTTCTCGAAATCTCTTATTATTATTTTTCCAAATTCGTCGTCTATACCCAATTTCCCGATAAACGCGGAATTCAACCCCAATTTCGCACAAGCAACAGCTGTATTTGCTGCTGCACCGCCGCACGAAATTTCTAATTTAGGTACAAATACTTCGTCATCCTCTACGGGAAATCTCTCAACATGTGCGATCATGTCAATAAGAGCCGCACCCATGCTTATCATATCAAATTTTTTCATTTTTTTATCCTATTAAATTATTTTTCGTATTGAAAAGTACCATAGGGCGTTTCAAGTATTAATCCATTCTTATTTGTAGCTTCTTCGCAATGCCCAATAACTTTCGCCTCAACTCCGAAATTATTTGAAATTTTAATAATTTCCTCTGCGGTAATTGGATCGGTCATTACTTCCATCCGATGCCCCATGTTGAAGACTTGAAACATTTCCTTCCAACTTGTGTTAGATGATTCTTGAATTATTTTAAAAATAGGAGGGGCTTCAAACAAATCGTCTTTGATGTATTTGATTCTTATTCCAAAATTGAGGCATTTTGTTTGCCCTCCCCCCGTATTATGAACTATTCCGTGAATCTTTTTACGGAACTTCTTGAAAATTTCAATTAAAATTGGTGTGAATGTTCTTGTTGGCGATAATAACGCCTTCCCGATCGAAATGGGCAAGCTATTCACTTTATCAGAGATTTTATATTTCCCAAAAAACACATTTCGTTCGTCAAGATTTGCGTCGTAGCATTCAGGATATTTTTCATAATAAATATGACTTAAAGTGCCATGTCTAGCCAATGTTAACCCATTACTCCCAATCCCACTATTGTATTCTTTCTCGTAATTACATTTACCAAAACTTGCCAAACCTACAATAACATCGTTGGGTTTAATATTACTTGCGTCAATTACTTGGCTTCTTTTCATGCTTGTGAAAACAGTTACTCCCACAATTAGAGTTTTTATAACATCGCCAACATCTTCAGTCTCTCCACCGCATGTAGAAACTGGAAGCCCCATCTCTGTTAGATTTTGAGAGTAGTTTTCAATCTCGTTAATTATGATTGAAAGGATATCGCCAGTGATTAATTTCTTATTCCTTCCGATTGTATTTGATAAAATTATTTTTTCATTTGCACCTACGCAAAGCAAATCGTCAATGTTCATTACAATTGCGTCCTGAACAACATTCTGAAAGATAGAAATATCGTTTGTTTCCTTATAATAAAGATATGCTAAATTTGATTTTGTTCCGGCACTATCCGAATGAAAAATTGAACAGTAATCGCTTCTCCCCGCAATATCATCCACAATTTTACAAAAAGCTCCAGGAAATAAGCCTTTATTGATATTTTTTATAGCCTTATGTAGTTCTTTTTTGTCTGCGGATACGCCTAATTGCGAGTAAAAATTTTTCTTATTTTCTTTCATATATTTAAATAATTATTTAATCTGCTATTAAGTATAATTTAATTTATTTTCACTTAATTTTCTTTTTTTTTACAATATCCTTGAGCATAACTGTTTTAATCCAGATTATAAATTAGCTTGATTATGGAGTATTAAATCAATTGGATCTAATGCAAAATTGAATTGCTTAATCTAGCACGATATACCTTCGCTTAATCGTTTCGTGAAGATGGGACTCCAAACTCAGTGGTCACCGGATATTTCACGCTGCTTTTGCATCTCTACTTAAAAGTAACAAGAGTTAATATAAAAAAAATCTTTAAAAATCTTTAAGATGAATATACATAACGATTCAAAATTTAGTTTTAAAAGAGTGAAGAGATAAAGTAAGATGAAAGTAAAAAGAAGAATTAAAAAGCGACAAGTATTTGGAACGATATTTGTGTTAATTTTTATAGCCTTCTCAGGAATGCTGTTGAATGTGGGAATGTTGATAAATGTAGGTGCTGAAGAGGTAAACGATGTAGCAGCTCCTATACCAACAATGGAGATAAGAGGAAGCATACTCGACTTCGATAAAGATACAACCGAATGGCTGGTAACAGAAGCAGATACTCCTACTGGAACGAGTTACCTTCTCTTTGAGAATTTTGGCGGTTTTTGGGCTGATGCAGAAAAAGATCCAGATCCTGGAGATAATTTATTATGTTGGGCGGCTACTGCCTCGAACATGTTAGAATGGACGGGATGGGGTTTTGTAGGAGGTATGGAAGACAACGACACTGATGAATTCTTCCAATTCTTTAGAAATCATGTAACAGACGATGGTCATTTCGTGGAAGATGGAATTGATTGGTGGTTTGATGGAACATTAAAAGATGTTGGCGGTGCAACAGAAGATGTAGATCACCTTGGTTTTTGGCCAGGATACACACCTGGTAATTACATTTGGTATGATTGGTCATTGCCCGATATTCTACCAAACATTGACAACGAACTGAGGAGCGGAAGGGCTGTAGGAATTAGTATTTATGGCCTCGTTAGTGGTGCGCACGCCGTCACATGTTGGGGTTTTAATTACAATGACAGCATTGATCCTTTGACAAATCCAGAGGATTATTATCTCGGAGTTTGGTTATCTGATTCCGATAGTCATAAAAATCAATGGAATCCCCCTGATATGTTAAGGTATTATGCTGTTGAATATAATGATACTGCTAATTGGTGGTGGATGCCTAACTATGGTAGTGGATGGAAAATAAAAGGAGTTGCATCCCTTGAAGTTTTCCCTGGAGAAATACGACCTATAGCAGATATAGATGTCCCAATTGGGTATGAGGGATCAGCCATCTCTTTTGATGCTAGTGGTTCCAGTGATCCTGATGGTGATACACTAAGATACAGATGGGATTTCGATGGTGATGCTATCTGGGATACAACATGGTCTACAAATCCAATTGCTACATATACATGGAACGATGATTATACTGGGACCGTGTATTTGGAGGTCTTCGACGGCAGGTTAAGAGATATTGATACAGCCACAGTCACTGTGAATAATATCGCACCAACGGTTACAGTGAGTGGAGACACCATTGATGAGAACGGTGTTGCGACAGTCAGTGGTACTATAACTGATCCTGGTACTTTGGATACATTCACACTGGTCATTGACTGGGGTGAAGGCATACCACAGACCTATAACTATCCTGCAGGTACAACCGCATTCAGTGAGACTCATCC
>JAHQWX010000067.1 GCA_029856375.1 Promethearchaeia archaeon
ACATTTTCGGGGCCAATCGAATTAATATTATGAGCAAGATCTCTCTCCTCTTCGTTCTTATCAACATTAGTAAAAGCTGCTGATAAAATTACTACATCTGGATTTATTTGTGTTATATTATTTATCGTATTTTCCTTATTTGTTATATCTATATTTTTATATTCAACATTTTTAGGAACTAGATCGTTTTGAATGTCTGCTGCAACGGGGATATAAGATTGTTTATACTTTTGGCTTTGTAAATAATAGATTAATTTTGTCCCCAATAAACCGTTTGCTCCAATAACTAAAACTTTCTCCAATGTAGTCAATATCCGTTTTGCTTGGTGAGTTATCGATTTTTATACATCTTATCGTAATATTTTAAATATTCCTCGTTAATGATGTGGTTTAGCCATTCCTGATTGTTCAAATACCAATCAACTGTGAATTTTAAACCCTCATCAAGTTTAGTTTTTGGCTCCCAAGATAATTCTTGCTTGATTTTTTTGTAATTTATTGCGTACCTTAAGTCGTGTCCAGGTCTATCCTTTACAAATGTAATGAGGCTCTTGGGTTTGTTAAGTATTTTTAATAGTCGTTTGACTAAATTTAAGTTTGAAGTCTCTGAATTTCCGCCGATATTATAAATTTCTCCCGGTTCGCCTTCCTTTAAAACTAAATACACCGCTTCACAATGGTCTTCTACAAAAATCCAGTCTCTAATATTTTCCCCCGTGCCATATACTGGTAATTCTTTATCGTTTAAAGCGTTATTTATCATTAATGGAATTAATTTTTCGGGAAATTGGTACGGGCCATAATTATTTGAACAACGCGTAATATTTATTGGGAGATTAAACGTTTTATGATATGCTCTA
Organism: Promethearchaeia archaeon; assembly: GCA_029856375.1. Taxonomy (GTDB): domain Archaea; phylum Asgardarchaeota; class Lokiarchaeia; order Sigyniarchaeales; family SOKP01; genus 6H3-1. Next base: position 861 of record JAHQWX010000067.1, read on the forward strand.
ACTACAAGATCAGCGGAAGCTTTACTAGCAGAATAGGGGCTATTTGGTTTTAAAGGTAGGTCTTCTGTGAAAGCCGGATCTTCAAATTTCAACGAACCGTATACTTCATCTGTAGAAATTTGTATAAATCTTTGGATATTTAATTTTCTCGCGACATTTAATAACGCTTGAGTACCTAAAATGTTGGTTTTAAGAAAAATATCGGGATTATCGATCGATCTATCGACGTGGGATTCTGCCGCAAAATTGACTATGTAATTAATCTTTTCTCTTTTTGCAATCTGCAAAAGGCTTTCAAAATCACTAATATCACATTTATAAAACTTATACAAATTTTCGTCAAAGCTCTCGTATTCCTTTAGATTCTCGGGATTCCCAGCGTAGGTCAATTTATCGACATTGACGATTTTATATTCTTTATGGTTTTTTAACATGTAGTGAACAAAATTACTCCCAATAAAACCCATACCGCCAGTAACTAAAATTGTTTCCACGCTAAGACCCCATTACTGATAATTAAAGCTATTTTATTTGATTATTGTGTTGTTTCTTAATGAAATTACTGCACTTCAATAGAGTGCGAAAAGTTCCAGCGTCAGACCAGAATCCATTTACAATAACTGATTTCGTTTTGCTCGTTTTAATATAATAGTTGTTAACATCTGTGATTTCTAATTCTCCCCTCGAAGAATAACCAATTTCTTTAATAACGCGGTCGATTACATCAAAAATGTTTTTATCGTAAAAATATAGTCCGGTTACGCAAAGATTTGACTTTGGGATCTTCGGTTTTTCTTCGATATTTAGAATTGTCCCCTCTCCATCAAGCTCCGCGACGCCAAAACGCTCTGGATCGGACACTTCCTTTAAAAATAACATACAAGAGGAATCGTTGGAATTATCGAATTGTTTTACTTCTTCGGCAAAGGTATCTTCAAAAATATTATCACCCAAAATGACTGCAACTTTCTCGCCCGCAACTATACATCTCGTTAAATTAAGCGCTTCTGCTATGCCACCAGCACCTTGTTGGTAAACATAACTAAAACTCGCGCCGAATTCTTTTCCATCTCCAAGCAATCTTATGAAATCTCCAACGCTTTCGCCACCTAATACGATGCTTATTTCCGTTATGCCGGATTTTGTTAAAGTATGTATCACTTTATAGATCATCGGCTCATCGTAAACAGGTAAAAGGTGCTTATTGGTTACCTTCGTTAACGGAGATAATCGAGTTCCAATTCCTCCCGCTAATATAACTCCCTTAATGTTTACTCACTATTCCTTACGGCTTTTGTTCAAAAATATGTAGTATAAGTTAATAAATAAGTTATTTAATTTAAAAATTAGTTGGCTAATAATAGATTTTGAGTATTCCTAATAAAAAAACACATCAAATATTAAATACTTTAAGCACTCTCTTGTTAACCTCATCGTAATATAATTTTAATTTACTAATTTTATTTAAACTCATAGAGTCCTTTTTGTCTTTCACTAATGTCGCTACTTTTAACAATTGTTTCTCCCTTAGATTTTGTTCGTTTTCCAATAAATAGTGTTGATATTCGTAAGGAAGTAATTTAGGGAATAACTCAACGAGCCTTTTCACATCGTCAAAATTCATTTCTTTTACTAGAATTTGCGGATTTTCTGCTCCATCCAGAAACTCTTGCACTTCTTCTAGATTTAAAATGACTTCCAGAATTTCTCACTTACTCGCGCGTTCGTTTGTATATAAAAAGAAAAAAGAATAAATAAAAATATTTTATTTTAGGTTTAAAATCTCTCTTTGATATTCCATTATTTGTAAGGCTCCTTTCTTACCTAAAGCTAGCAATTCTAAAAGCTGAGCTTGGTCATACAAATTTCTTTCGGCAGTTCCTTGTACTTCAATGAATTTTTCTTCCTCATTCATCACGATGTTCATGTCAACATCGACTCTCGAATCTTCTTCGTAATTCAAGTCGAGTAAATATGTTCCATCTTTCATTCCAACCGAAATTGCTGCAACCAGCGTATAATCGGGAAACTGAGAAATTAATCCTTCGTTGTGTAAATACCTTAAAGCGTCAAAAACTGCGACAAATCCGCCCGTTATGGAAGCGCATCTCGTACCTCCATCTGCTTGGATAACATCGCAATCAACCTTTATAGTTCGCTCTCCAATCATTCTGAGATTAAAAGCTGCTCTTAAGGATCTTCCAATAAGCCGTTGAATTTCAACCGTTCTTCCTTTAAGTTGCCCTCGTCTGCTTTCTCTATTATTTCTTGTTTGCGTTGCTCGAGGAATCATGTTATATTCGGCAGTAATCCAACCAGAAAACGATTCAATCAAGAATTTGGGTACATTTTCAACAACCGATGCTGTACAGATAACCTTCGTATTTCCTTGCGATACTAAAACAGAGCCTTCTGGATACATAAGATAATTGCGCTCGATCTTCAGTTCTCTGAGTTCGTCGTTTTTTCTTCCATCTACACGTTTCTCATATAATGACATTGATACTACCAGAAATGTACAAAGTTATTTAAAATAACAAGACTATTCTTAAAATTCTTTACATTTTAAGAAAACAGTAGATAATTTCAGTTTAAAATCGGTTATTTAGAGTTAAAAAGGACTTTGAATCCGATACTACTTTTTTTCAACAGTTTTTGGAATGTAAGTCCCTAAAACTTTGTACCAAATCGTAACTTCCTTCATTTTCTCGAAAATCTTCTGAATTTTTATGTCTTTATGGCTTCCTTCAAAATCCATTAGAAAAATATACTCCCATAATCCTTGACGCCTTGGTCGAGATTCTATTTTTAATAAGTTGATGTTATTATCGGCAAAAAGTTTTAAGACCGTGTATAACGCACCTGGAACGTGTTTCACAACAAAAACTAATGAAGTTTTGTAATTTCCTTCTGTTTCAATGTTTTCTCTTTTTGAAATAATTAAAAAGCGGGTAAAATTCGATGGATTGTCTTCAATACCACTTGCGATTATTTCTAAATTATTAAGCTTCGCTGCAATATCAGCACCAATAGCAACTTTCGTATTATCTCCGAATTCAGCAATCATTTTAACCGCTTGTGCCGTTGAGTTTGTTTTAACGATTTCTGCGTTTGGTATGTTGCTTCTTATCCAATTCATAGTTTGCGAAATAGCTTGTGGATGAGAATATATCTCCTTTATCTTATTCAATTGAGAATTTTTTAATCCTATCAGATTATGGACGATTCGAATTTCAATTTCGCTATATATTTTCAAATTTTTTTCTATTAACAAGTCCATCGTTTCTCTGACTGTTCCTTGTAAGCTATTTTCTATTGGTAAAACGCCAAAATCCACTTTATCTGCTTCAATATCTTTAAAGACATCAAAAATATTGCTGGCTTCTATAAATTCGGTACCTGATTTTGGAAAAAATCCTAAAGCTGCCTTATGAGTATTTGTTCCTTCGGGACCAAGATAACTAACTTTAATCGTCAATCCTTGCACTTCTTTGCACGCACTCATCACTTCTTTCCATATTGCCTTAATATTAGCTTTCTTTAGAAACTTCGATTGATTCTGAACGTTTTCTATCACATATTTCTCTCTCTCTGGTTGAAGGACATCTAATCCTAGTTCTATTTTATTCTCTCCTATTTCTTTCGAAATTTCAGCCCTTTTTTCCAATAAATCAACTACTTTCCTATCAATCTTATCTATTTCCTTTCTTAACTTTTCGATATTGTCCATATTCAGTACCTCTATTTCAATAGCTTTTCAATCGGTAAGTTATTAATGTTAAGTTCTAACGCCGCAACAGGGAACTCTAAATTAAAATTCAAAATAACTTCTGGGTGAATCTCGCCTATAATTCCAATAGAATCTCCCCTATACAAGATTTCTCCAGTTCTTCCTTCCAGATATGTAGGATTATTAGTCGGCTTTACTTCGATGTCATTAGTGATTCCCAACGATGTACTTATGTGGTCAAGGAGGCTTCTGATTTCTGAAAAGTCTGCGTTCTCGTGATATGTAACGGCAGATAAATGTAGCTCTTGCGCCCCTCCAGTTTCTTCATTTAAGTCGAATTCAATTACTTCCCCAACTTCGAAAATCCGAATTGGTTTTTCTTCCGATCGATTAAATAATAGTGTTTCTAAAAGTCCTGGCAATAATAGCGTTCGAGTTGTATCATACTCTTTAGAAACTGGATTTGCTATTTGTATGTGATCTTCCATTTTATATTTTCTTTTCATAAAATCGTAATGCCTTGTTGAATTTGTAAGCATAAAATTAAGCACTTCCAAATATTTTGCGCCGATCATTATCGTCCTTAGTCTATTGCTAAATTCTGGAATTGAATGGTATTGTCCAATACAACCCTCTCTTATAGTTATTGGTAAATTCACATATCCATATCCAATTGCGCACTCCTCTACAAAATCCACCTCGTGCATAACATCAACGCGATACGCAGGAACCCACACGTCAATTTTACCCTTGTTTTTGGCAGGTTGCGCATCAAGCCTAACTTTTTTGAAGTATTTTATCATTTCCGATTGGTTTAAATTTAGACCAATGTAATCATTGATATAATCCATCGATACGGTCCATTTTTTTAAGTCCAAATTGGGAGTAATAATTTCTTTTCCATCTTCTTCGTAAGTCACTTTAACGCTCTCAATTTCTGCTCCCATATCCGACAAGGCAGTTGAAAGGATGTTTAGAGTGTAATTTATTGCGTTATAATCAGTTCCTGTAATATCTAAGAATAGGTTTTTAGTGTCGTCAGTAACCATCGTGAGGATTCCGTTTATAATTGGTGGGAACGATAAAACATCGCCATTTTTATCAAAGATCATAGGGTAAACGTCTTTTCCTTCTAAAATGTGCGCGTATTCAATACCTTTTGGGTGTTCCTTTAAAATTTCTTCGGGAGTTAATACGAGATTTTCTAATTGTAAAGGGCGAAATTTGCAGCCATCTGGCTTGACCGCTGTGTACCTATAAGGAGGTACTACTTTATCTAAATCGTGCACGCCGATTGCTACTTTTTTTCTGCCTCTTCCCAAAGCCCAGTGCAAGTCTTCTTGAATATTCATCAGCGTGGCAACCTCGTCTTCGTCCAAATCAATATTTCTAATAACACCGCACACAATATATGGTCGGACTTGATTTACTATAGGATCTACTGTAAGCTCAATTTTACCCGGTTTAATTTCGTAGGTAGGAGCGCCTAATTCTAGCTCGTAATAGCCCTTTAAAGCCCGAGCTATTCCTTCGGGACTTGAGAAGTCTGGCCGATTAGGGTTATATTCTACCTTGATCTTCTTTTCTTCTTCGTTCACATCTTCAAGATCCAAACTAATCCACTGTAGGTCGTATTCGAGCTCTTTTATATCTAATTTTTTTCCTACTAATCGCTCTAATCGTTCAATTTTCAACTCGATCGTTGGCATAGTAATCACCTATTTAATACGATACCTCCCTTAGCCATTTTATAGGATTTCTGTATAAGTCTCTGATATCTTCTCTCCCCGCCATGAGCATTGCTAACCGCTCTAATCCCATTCCCCACGCTAAAACTCTTGTAGGATTTTTTATTCCCCATGGGTAAGTCACTTCTGGTCTAAAAATACCCGAACCAGCTAATTCAAGCCATGTACCTAACTCTTCCGAATAGACTGAAACTTCCAAACTTGGTTCAGTATAAGGGAAAAATCCCGGGCGAGTAATTACTTTAGGAAATCCCATTTTACCATAAAATTCTGTTAATAATCCCCGTAAATCGCATAAGGTTACATTTTCATCAATGACAATACCCTCCACCTGCATGAACTCAGCAAGGTGAGAACGATCTACTTTTTCATTTCTGAATACTTTATCAATCGAGAATACCTTAATCGGTGGTTTTTCCTTGTTTTTATAAAATTGCGCTAATCTCCTACAAGTAGTTGCGGTTGTATGCGTTCTTAATATTACCTTTTTAGCGATGTCATAACTCCAATCGTACTCCCATCCCAAGGAACCACAATCTCCCCCGTTCTCGTGTGTTGCTTTCACTGCATCAACGCGGTCTTTTTGAGGCAATTTCGATTGCTTTGGATTATTGAGGTAAAAGGTATCGTGCATTTCTCTAGCTGGATGGTCTTGAGGTTGAAAGAGAGCATCAAAATTGAAGAACGCAGATTCCACAATCGGACCCTTTATTTCTGTGAATCCCATTGAGAGAAAAATATTTCGGATTTTATTGATAATGTTGATCAATGGATTAATTTTTCCCGCATGCAATCTTGGCCCTGTAACTGAAACATTAAACGGTTTCAGGTTTACTCTCTCCCATTCTCCAGTCAGAAGCATGTCTGAAGTAAGATTGCTTATTTCCGCCAATGGTTCAATTTTGCTTACTTGTATCTTTTTTCCTTCCGAAGTGAGATATACTATTCGTTGAGTCTTCTTCTCCCGCTTTAATAAATTCCTCCTGTTTAAAGCGTCAATTTGTTCCGCTTCTTTTTTTGATAATTTGCTTTTATCGTGATAAGATTTCTTTTCGAAGGTCGTAATAAATTTTTCAATTTCAAGAGATGGAGCTTCTTTAACATCGGGATAGACTTTATATTCTCCTGCAGCTTTACTTGTGAGGATCCATCGATTTTTTTTCATATTTTGAATTGCTCGATAAAGGGCTTCATCTTCAAATTTAGATAATTTCTTTAAATCTATAACGCTATACTCTTTCTTTCCGTCTTTTAGAATTAAATTGATCAATCTTCTAAATGGAAAACCATTCTTCAAGTAGTCAAGACCTTCATCGTTTAAGTATAAATAATCAATCTTATTCTCTTTAAATCCCCCTAAATTATTCGCTGCTAAATCATTAACTGCTGACATTAAGACAATATAGTCAATTTTAAGTTCTTTTGCCAATTCCGATGCTTCTACCTCAACATCTTTTTCCTTGAGTTTTTTTAAAATATCTATGACATTTTGTTTAAGCTTGATTACCAATTGAACGACCTTCTTTTTATTATATTTTTTTCTATATTTTTTCTAAATCTTTGATTTATTTAAACTTTTTGGTATATTCCTTTAATAATTTTAACAATAATGGTCCAAACTTAAATTAGATTGTAAAACGCGCCCTTTTTGTTTAAATTTTTCACAAATTAAAATCGTAATTATACGATTTGATTTTCAAAGCCTAAATCCCCAAGAGAACATTTCCTAAAATTCTCTTGGGCTAAATAAAGAAGAAAGGGGCTAGATTAAAGACTACATTGATTCCTGTGTATTTCTTATTTGCAGATTTTTTCTGAGAAATATTTAATCAACGACAAATTGTTTAATTGCTTT
>JAHQWX010000068.1 GCA_029856375.1 Promethearchaeia archaeon
CAATCCAGCCATCGAGCTTATCTAAAGTGTTTATTCTAGTCAGATCAAACATTAAAAGAGCGCCCTTTGCACCCAATACATAACTTTCTAGCAAAAATCTAAACCTTTCTTGCCCCCCAAAATCCCAAAGCTGTAGAGTGATCTCGTTATCGCCCAGAGTAATAGTTTTCAGAAAGAATTCAACTCCTATCGTCATTTTCGTGGATTGAAAAAAAGTACCCTCTACAAAACGCCGAAGTAATGTAGTTTTACCCACACCACCTTCACCAGCAGTCAATATCTTCAGAATAAACTTCTTGGGTATTTTTTTCACCTATTAATTCAATTTTGGGGGCGAATTCTTCTGTTAAAATTTATGTATAATTTATTGTTAGAACTTATTTATAATTAAATTTTATATTAGAGTTTTAAAAAATTTTGTACTATTTGAGAAGGCGAAATAGCGAAAAAATAAATCTTTAAATTAACTAGGTACAAATTTATTGTTATGTCCAATGTTAACAAAAGAACTGTCATTTTAACGGGAGCGGGGGGATTCTTCGGAATTAATATGACTAAAGTTTTGATTGAAGAAGGATTTCGAGTAATTGGACTTGATATTAACGAGCAAGGATTAAAGATAATTGAGGATTTGGGAGCAGAAGCAATAAAATGTGATATGCTTAAGGAAGATTTCTCCACAATTTTTAAGCAAGCTGAGAAAGAATCTGGCGGGAATTTATATATGATTCATATTGCTGGATTATTTAAGTTTGATGCCCCAGCAAGGCCGTTGTTCCTAATAAATGCAAAGCTAACCAAATTCGTTATGCAAGCTGCGTTAAAAGTGAAATGGAAACATATTATTCATGTTTCAACGGTAGGTACTTATGGTACCCCTTCAAATAATAGAAAAACGAGTCCGTATTTCGATTATATTCCTTATAGAGAAGACGAAATGCAGAACCCAGATAATACTTACAGTATTACTAAATACATAGGAGAAAAAATTGCGTGGAAATATCACAAAAAAGGATTACCTTTATCTGTAGTGCGACCAACTTTAATCTATGGGCCACATAATAGATACGGCGTAGGATTATTTTTACAATTAGGATCTTACTGTAAGAACTTAATGAAAGGGCCTTTAAAGTATATCATATTATTACCCTTAGCGATTCCATGTCGAGGAGCCACCCATGCCGCATTCATACACGTAGAAGACCTGTGCAGAGCCTGTGCTCTCATAATGCAGAAAGAGGAAACTCTCGGAGAAGCCTATACAATCGCAGAACCGAGCCCTGGAAATACAATAGCTTTTTTCAACTTAATGATGGACATGTTTAAACTGAAGTTCAACTGGCGTATCGTCCCTCTTTCTCGATTATTAATACGAAATTATGGTAAAATTTTCAACAAACACATAACCAAGCTATTAGAGAAATTATTAACATTGTTCTTTAAAATTTATGGATGGCACATGAAATACGATCCCACCGAAATTCCGCTCGAGATCTCAAAAGATTGGATTGGCTATTTTCAATCTAACTACATCTGGGATGTGAAGAAGCTAATGAAGTTGGGATTTAAACATAAATGGAGTTTAAGAAGGGGAGTCCTTGATAATGTAATTTGGTACAAGAGAAATAAATGGCTACCTTAAATTTTATTGATACCTATCTTTATCTCGAAATTCTTTAACTGAAACTTCTCTTTCTGGAAGTCTATTGAGAGTTTTGAGATTTGTCATTATACATTTAACTTCTGATTTTTTTAACAAATCGTAGTCTTTCATTCCATCGAGAATTTCTTTTTCTCCAAATCCTTTTTGGTATAATTCCAAAAATTTTGCAATTGTTTGTGCGTGAAAATAGATATAGCGATTTTCGTGAAATACAATTAAGTAGGATTTATTGCGTTGTTTTTGAGAAAGTTTAAAAAGTTCTTCTCTAATTTCACGTATTGGTTTGCGCATTATGTAAGCGATAGTATCTTCTTCGATCATTAAATAATCTTTCATCACTCCCGATAGAAAACTTCGAAAGAAGAGGTTAGGTAAATACGATAAAAGATATAACACAATAGCGATCCCAACTAACCAAATGGCGAGAATTCTGAGATTTGGAATTAAAAATATAAATATCACAACAACTATGAAAATTAAGAACCAGTTTCGACCTACACGCTTAAAAAATATTACGACTTTATTAACCATATAAGGAATAAATTATATGTCTTAAATTTTTAATTTTACTAAAAAAAGGTTGTAAAGTAGTTTATATCTGCATAAATCTGTCAATATTTCTGTGTTCGGAATGGGAAACAGGTTTATCCAATGTATCTATGACCGAGGCCGAAGCATCAGTTTGCAGGTTCCCGATAATCGCAATATCAGTACTTTGCTGCAACGATACAATGTTTTACTTTCAGTATCGAGCGAAGCGCTCATGATTTATGCAGAAGCTTAACTTACTCCGATGAATTCTATAATAAATTATCTTTTTTTAACTTTATCAATTTCTAATAGATCTGGATGTAAAACCAATCCCTTTAAATCATTTATTTAAAGGTTGGAACGTACTTAGTCATAGTTATCTTTATTCTTCTGAGAAAATCATTTTAAAGTATTATGCTTTTACAGATCCTTACTCAAAATTCGACTTTTTTAATTAATTTTTTTATTGTAACCGCGGGAAGATCTTTAGATATGTTATCCACTTATTATGTAACCGCCAAATTGAAACTTGAAACAAATAAACTAGCTAGAAAGATCGGATGGAAGGGTATGATGTTAATGCAAATTCCGATTTTAATACTCGGTTCCTTGGACTTATATTTAGCGATATTTATATTCCTTTGGAGCCTATACCTGTGTGCAAACAACCTGGAGAGCTCGTGGTATGTGAGGAAAAAAGGCGAAGAGAAGTACTATGAGGAATTAAGAGAAATGTTGCGACAAACACCAGTTAGGAAGATCGTAATCGGAGAGATTTCAATGATCCTTTCTTTTAGTTTTTCTGGCATTTTAATACTGATATTAGTTTTTATCTTTAACGATTTAATCGCCGCGTTCTTTATTAGTTTAGCTATGATTTGTCATGGTGTTTTGGGATCGTATAGATCTCTGAGTTATTTAATATCATTGAGGAAAACGGCGATAAATGATAAAAAAGAACTTGAATCTTAAATTTCCTCTAACCTTTTATACTTTTTACTGTGAGCTTGCCAAGTTTTTACGAATACAACTACGCCGAATCCAAGAATTCCAAATATAGAGAAATTCGCTACAATTAATATGTAAAAAGAAACAGGCGGAGTAATCTGAAAACAAAAAGCTTCAGAATTATAGATCAAAACTGAATTGTTTGCGTAATCAAAACCCACAATAGCGTAATCGTAATCCATAAAATCAAGTTTGTTTAGCGTGCAAGTATGGACGCTACTTGAACTACTTGATTGTGTAAACGTTGAATATTCGTAGGTGTTAAATTTATCGTTAGAGATTAAAAGAAAAATATTTTCTATTCCCGATTCGCTATCGCTCGCATTAATTGAAAAACAAATGTTATCTGAAACCGTTGGGCTTAAAGGTTCCATGAGGGGATTGTCAGAAATAATAGGTGCGGTCATATCCGGTTTAGTCTGAAAAGCACCTTCGAGGGGTAAGATATTATGTCCACTAATTGTGAAATAATAAGTATCAGGGTCGAGCGGGAGCAAAATATTAATCGTTCCCGATTCATCCGAATGAAAAGTCCGATATTTCCCGCTATTGTTTGTTAAGTGCACCTTCACATCGGTTAGAACCTCATCTCCAGTACTCTTAATTCTCATAGAAATAGATTGCCCCTCGTAAATATTTCCACTAAATGGATTTTGTGGAGTTTTTGGTTTGGCCGTATAAATATCGACTTCAGGATCTCCCAATAATGAATATGTAAGAACGTTCTTTCTTTCCCATTCTAAGGACATATTAATGTTTGACCATCTACTAAACCATTCGCTGTCCAAGTATGCGATCTTTGAATCGAAGAGCGCCTTTCCTTGTTGATAACTTTCGTTTATGAAAAATTCTCTCCAGAATAGTTTGCAATTCCCTCGATTAAGCATCTCTAAATTATCGTCCTCCTCAAAATACCAAGTAACTCGCAATCCACCTACATAACCAATAGCTCCACCATCTTTTTGCTTAATCAATGTTTCTCCAATATTGCCATCACCTACATCGTAAGTATTCGTATCACATGTACTTGAATAAAACAAAGTAGGCATATAGGAATTTGCAGCGCCATTCGCATCGGAGGTAGTATAATAAGAGGACCCCGCTCGGTCGGTCATTTTTTCAGGAGCACCGTGTCCCGCAAACATCCCTACCGAGTATCCAGTATTAATATTGTTTACAAAACTTGCGTGCGAAATATTTGAAAAGCTAGGATTTGGCTCATAAGTGGAAGTCGTTTGAATTAGGTGAGTATAATCCATTGTATTAGATACATAATTAGACAAGATATAACTCGTGAGTCTCGCTTCGTCTTCGCCGATCTTTGATTTGGTTTCGTGCGGATAATTAGAAATAACCCCAGCTAACAAAATGGAATTCATCCACTCCCCGACTGTGGGATTAGTTTCGTATTTAAGCGTTTTATTGACCATATTTCCCAATTCTTCGTCGTTTGAGGCGGGGAAGCGTCCAACATAAACTTCCGGATACCATTCGATCTCGTCGATTCCATTTTCGTTATATAAAACGGATTCGCCGTATTTATCATCTCCGTCGTCGTCCCAAGTCCCATCTAGTTCAGCATAATAGTAATCAGTGGGTTTTAGATATGGATCCCCAACATCTTCGCTTTCGCCAGCTAACAATGCATCCGGGTTGTAAACATATCTTATGGGAATTACATCGGTATCTCCCGCCAATAAAACCCACTGAATTTTGTCAGAATTATAATAACTTTTTATCATGTTTCTAATTTTCTCTTGAGTATCGTCGCCTTCATAAGCGGAATAATTCGTGGCTATTACCGTCTTTACCCCTTTTTTTGTCTTCCAGTTAGCAAGAGGTTGTAATATGCTAGAAAAATTAGATGGGGGCGGTGGTGCAACTATTAACATTTCTATTTGAGGATTAGTCCACATTTGAAGATTTTGAATTTGATTCTCTCTCGGTAATAAAGATAAGTCAATATCAATATCGTTGGCTAAATTAGGAGAAGGAATTGAATTAAAATTTAATATATTATTAAATCCCAAGACCAAAATTAGCGAAAAATTGACCACTATAACGATAACATATTTTACGCGCTTAATTTTATATAGCGACAGCATTATTTAGCATTACTCCTAATTTAAGAACTCTATAGCAATTTAAATTAATAATGTTGATGATGATAAAATAAAAGAATCTTGATATTATGATTTTTAGAGTATACTCGTTTTAATTCACGATATATGAAATAAGAGTATATATATTTTTTTATGCTAAAAATTGAAATAAGTCTAAATAAAAATTGGAAAGGAAAATAAAAAAACGATTAGAGAATAAATAATTTTGTAATTCAAGGGCGAAAAGCAGCCAAGAAATCCAAAATTAATCGAGCAGCAACTTGAGCAGTAATTCCAGTCGGATCATAGAGCGGGTTGACTTCTACTAAATCAAATCCCACAATTTTTCCTTTTTTAGGAAGTGATGTCAGCATGTCCCGCATATGTAAATAGGATAACCCACCTGGTTCGGGTGTTCCCGTTCCTGGCGCGACGGAAGGATCAAGCACATCAATATCTATTGTTACATAGATATTTTCGGTTTCTGGAATTTGATTAACAACCCAGTCGGTCCCCTTGTTAATCACTTCAATTGAAGTAATTACGCGGGCACCATAATCGTTTGCTTCATCAACATAGAATTCTGGATTTAACAAACCGCGAATTCCGATTTGAGTAATCCCCTTTACATGATCAAGTTCAGACGCCCGCTTAATAGGATTAGCGTGACTAATTTGAATGTCCATTATATCATCACCAAAATCCATATGGGTATCAAAATGCACAATACTAAAAGGTACATCGTCCAAAGCCCGAATTACGGGATATGTGATTGAATGATCACCCCCTAATACGACAGGCAACACATTATGACGATGAATTTCTTTTATTGTATCTGTTATTGAATCCAAATTTTCATGGCTTAGTGTTGGAGCGACGGGGACATCCCCATAATCAACGATTTTTGTGTTACCCAATTTGTAACCTCCCAGTTCCACATCATAGAACCCCAAATTGGCAACAAAAGCCGTTCCATATAGTTGGGATGCCTGTCGAATCGCTCGTGGACCTTCACGAGCTCCCACTCTGTTAAACGAACCCTGATCTAGCGGAGCGCCAACAATCGCTACATCTACTTTAGTATTTTCTAATTCCTTTACATAAGGGAATTTACAAAATGTGGGAATCCCTACAAATGCAAGATCGATAAAATCAAAACTCGGACACAAATTTTTTCACCATTCTAAAGTTATTCAATTTCATAATCATTAATTCCATCAACCTATTATATTATATTAAATTTGCTTCTTTTCAAGAGTTTTTAGATTATCTTTTATGTTTTTTTTCCTCTACTATCTTATCGCTATTAAATTTATTCACTAATTCCTCATAATACTCGTAATTATCAGTAATTCTATAACTATGGGGCTTAAAAGATAACCGCGTAATTATATCGTCCAAAATACCAAATATACCATCGCGTCTTGGGTAATCGCACCCTTTAAATGTTATCGCTAAATATTTTTCTCCTTTTTTTTCGTATATTTGTAGTTTTTCTACGCCTGTTTCAATTTTAAGTTCCATTTTTTTTCCTCTATTTTCTTTAATTTTAGTCGATTTAATTTAACCTATTCCGTCTTACATTTATTAACCTTTTGCAGTACTTCAACTATAAATTGAGTTATATTTCAGGAATTTTGTATTACATTTTACCTATTTCAAAAATCCTTCTTATAGATAAATTAATAAAAATTTATCGTAATACATATATTATACAGTTAGAGAATTAATGAGTTTGATGTAGAAAAAAATGCCAATAAAAGTCGCGATGTGTCCCCATTGCAATAAGAGAGTCTTTATCAGAATAGAAGAATCTGATATTAGCCCCGTAAGATATCCCGCTCCTGTTTGGGTAATCCATAAGAATGGAATTTGCGATAAACTCTCAACATATTATGTCGATAGTAAATTGGGGGTTTCCTATAACGCACCGGAAAAAAAAGAGGGTGCGATCAAAACTCTAGAAGCGTTAGATAAAATGTAATTTTACCTAAATTCTAAAAATTTATTTATTTTATTGTTTTAATTTCAATAAAATACTCGTTTAAAATACACAAAATAACGCACGGGTTTCTTTCGAAAATTGAGTCAAAAATGTCCGTATTGCGGAAAGGTTTTTAAGAGGTTAAGCGCCCATAAGTGTCCTAATGCTCCAGAAAGGGACTCAGCGGGCGAAGTTAGTCCCGAGAGGCCTGAAAAGAAACCTACAGAAAAACCTAAGCCTACTAAAACAGCAGTTTCTAAACCTCAAAAGCCACAAAAAAAAGGTGTAAATTTAAAGGAGATCATTAATAAAACTCAAGCGGAGACAAATATAGGGCTTGTTGGGCATGTTGATCACGGTAAAACTACCTTAGTCAAGGCAATATGCGGAGAATGGACTGATAGATTTTCCGACGAACAGGAACGAGGAATTTCGATTAAATTAGGTTACGCAAATGCGACTATTTTGAAGTGTCCTGATTGCGATAAATTTATGACAGCATGGATGGCAGAGCAAGCTCGAAAAAAAGGAGAAAAAAGATATACCTGTATGCATTGTAAAGGAGATCTCGAATTTGTCAGAAAAATTAGTTTCGTTGATGCACCCGGTCATAGCGTGCTTATGTCAACGATGCTCTCTGGTTCCTCGCTAATGGATGGCGCTTTACTACTAATAGCTGCGGACGAAATGTGCCCCCAACCACAAACTCGAGAACATTTAGAAGCTTTACATATTGCAGGAATTGAGAATATTATTATCATTCAAAATAAAATTGACGCCGTTTCAAAAGAACAAGCTTTAGAAAATTATAATCAAATCAAAGAATTTATTAAGGGAACTATTGCAGAAAATGCTCC
>JAHQWX010000069.1 GCA_029856375.1 Promethearchaeia archaeon
AAAAAAGGAAAAATTAAGTAAATATTTTCTAAATTGTGCTTAAAAAAGTAATAAATATCTGTTGGGTGGCTTCTGGTAAGTCTTGAATTGCTTTTTTTACCTTCTCGGTAAAGTCTTCAATTGATTCAGCTTCTTTTAAGATATAATTGTCAATATCCTTGAAAACATTGGTAACTTTTTCGTAAGCGTGGATGTATGTATCTAAGTTCTTACTTATCTCTATTTTCCAAGTTTGGTCTAATCCTCTTTTTTCCATGTATTTTTTTTCTTTGTCCTTTTCTTTCTTTTCTTTATCTTTATCCTTTTTTTCCTTATCTTTCTTCTCTTTTTCGTCTTTATCTTTCTTGTCTTTATCTTTCTTTTCTTTCTCTTCTTTGTATTTCTTATCCTTATCCTTTTTTTCTTTCTCTTTTTGGTACTTCTCGTCCTTATCTTTCTTATCCTTATCCTTCTTGTCTTTATCCTTCTTGTCTTTATCCTTTTCTTTTTCTTTTCCCATTACTTATCTACCCTTTATTTGTTCAATAAATCAATTATAAATCGTTAAATATTTAAAATTTCGTTCTTAAATTCACTATTTATCGAGTAATTATACATTTTTATTTTAAAACGACTAATTAATTCTAAATTAAATATTAGTAAATTAATAGATTCAATTCAAAGGTGGAAATAAATGATAATCAACATGCATTCGCATTTAATTCATCGCGATATGTGGTCGGACAAATTCTGGGACATTACTTTAGATGCTTATTCAAAATCTTATAAAATTCCTAAAGAAGCGTTGATGAAAACGATGATGCCTGAAATCGCAAACGCAAACGCAGATGCTCTGGTGAAAGCGATGGAGAAAGCGGGTATTGATAAGGCGCTGACTATGGGAGTAGATTGGGGGATGTCTGTGGTTGGCGAAGCAAAATGGTCAGTAGAAGAATTTAACAAATGGGTGGCTGATCAAGTCGCTGAATATCCAGGAACTCTTTACGCCCTCTGTGCCGTCGATCCTCGTCGAGGAGAAAAAGCAGTAAATCTTCTTGAGAAATCTGTTACGGAGTGGGGGATGAAGGGACTTAAATTTCATCCTACCGCAGGTTATTATCCTGACGACCAGAAATATTTTCCTCTTTATGAAAAATGTGTAGAATTAAATGTACCTCTGTATTCCCACACTGCAGTAACAATTACAGCCCCTATGGAATCGAAATTTGCAGATCCAATTTATTTAGACAGCGTTGCGGCGAAGTTTCCAGACCTAAAGATAGTTATGGTTCATTTTGGGAGCATAACTTGGCCTTATAAATGCCACGAGATAATGGGAATAAGACCCAATGTGTATGCAGAAATCTCAGGATATCAAGCACAGGCAGTTGGAACTCCAAAAAGGATGCTAGAATTTCTGAGAGGTGTTTTTGATACACCAGGTTTGGGAACATCTATCGTAGACAAAATAATGTGGGGTACTGACTGGCCACTATTGGAACTTATTTTGACAGACGAGAAATGGGTGGATTGGGTAAAAAATATCCCGGAAAAAGCGCAAGAGTACGGTATGCGGTTTAAACAGCGAGAAATAAAAAAAATTCTTGGACTAAACGCAGAAAAGTTTCTAAAATTATAATAATTCTTTTTTTTCAATTTTCAAAATGTTATTTTTCAACTCATCAGAAATAATTACTTTCCTGTTCTCTTTATAATCATAATATACCATAACCGCTTCACCTTCCGCTACCTCTTTATTTAATTTTTTACTCACTAAAGAGTGTTTTATGGTAAAACTATGCTCCTTCATTTCAATAACTTTTGCACCGGCAAAAACGGTATCGGGATATTTCAATGGAGCCTTAAATGTGCAGCTCGTCGACGCTAGGATTACACTCTTACTAAGTTTTTTCATGTCTTTGAAAATATTAATTTTTTCAAAATACGCAATTCGAGCGCTCTCGAAATAGCGAAAGAATAAGGTGTTATTAACGTGCTGCATAGCATCCATATCGCCCCATCTAACCGGAATCTCTACAACTGCGGGATAATCTTTTAGTAATTCGCTCATGACGATTCAACTTTATGTATGATTACGAATAAGTTCTCTTTTTTTTGGTATATAGAACAGAATGTGGACGTAAATAAAACTTCTTAACTCTTCTAAATTTAACTCAGTTTCTTAATTAAATTTCCAATTATTTTTTATTAAATTTGCTGTTTTAAGACTTTTACCATTATGAAATTTATGAAATTCGGTTTTTGTTGGTTTTCTTTAAATACAATGCTCCAAAAAAAAGGACTATACAATTGTCATTTGTATAAAGAGTTGTTTAAACAAACATTATGAAACGCGACCAGCAATTAACACAGCCACTAAGGAAGCAGAAGATCGAAAGATTTGTATTAATTTACGAAGAGAATTTCTTAAATATTAAAATAGCAATAAGAGAGGTCGCGTAATTAAATTTCAAGGGAAAAAAAAAGAACATAACCTTAAAAAAAGGGAGGGAAAAAAATGAAAGTTGAAGAAACCAAAGCAGATAACCCAATGGAGAGAGCCTATAACACTTTTATTGAATCTCTCTTCGATCTGCTCGAAAATCTCGAGAGCAACTCGAAAAAGGTAAATTTAAACGACGAGAAATTGTCGAAACTGTAAAATTATTAGAGGTAATAAAAATATGGTAATGGAAGAATACGAAATTCATAAAATAGATTTAAAAACGTTAGAAGTTAAAGAAGCGGAAAAAGAAAAACCAAAACCTTCGGGATTTGGAAAAACTATGCAAGACATTATGGGTTTCATCTTAAAGTACAATCCGATCGATCCGATAAACGACTTCGCAAGAAAGGTGCTTTCAAAATTTGACCTAGAAGACAAATTTGTTGCACTAAATTGGTGGGGTTGGGCGTTTCCTTGGATAAGATATATTTGTAGAGCTTATTGGAATCTAAGGGTTGAAGGCGAAATGTTTCCCGAATACGGGGGAATCATTTACTGCACGAATCATGTCAGCCACATAGACCCGTTTTTTGTAAGCGCTGCGATTCAGAGGAGAGTAGAATGGATGAGTAAAGAAGAAAACTTCGAGACGCCCCTCATGAGGACACTTTTCAAAAACCTAGGAGCCTTTCCAGTGAAAAGAGGAGAAAAAGACGAGTGGGCTTACAATAAAGCTACAAAAGTTTTGGAGAAAGGAGGGGTATTAGGGATGTTTCCTGAGGGAACTCGAAGCTACGACGGTACTATTGGCGAATTCAGAAGTGGTTCTATTAGATTAGCAATCGAAAACGAAGTGCCTATCGTGCCAGGGTGCGTAATTGGTTCCAAGAACGCGTTACCTAAGGGGAAGTTGGTTATGAAACCCGCAACTGTGACAGTTCGAGTTGGAGAACCAATATATTACGACGGCTACTACGGAAAAGATATAAGTTACGAACAAGCACAAAGATTGGCCGCAGAATTAAGAGAGAAAGTCGTAGAATTACACGAGCTCGATAATCTCGATGAAATCAAGTACGACTCGGAGTTGTCAATAGGAGGTCCAACTGATGCAGTCAAATCAGAAAAGCGCTTTAACATAAAAGACATTTTAAATCCGAAGAAGATCGTTAAGAACGCTTTAACTCTAGTGGACGATTGGTGGTACGGCCTTCTCAGAAGCCTCGAAGTATTCGATACGAGGAGCCATTTCCAAGAAGCGATCTATAACTTTTCGGGAAATCTTGTGCACGAAGTGGCTAAGAATATGATCCCGTATAAAACAATCGACTTCGATAAATATATACCCGAAGAAGGTGGGATAGTCGTCTGTCCGAGCCATAATAGCGAATGGGACGTGATAATTTTGGCGGTCTCGATGCAACAACATAGACGCATTATGTGGCAAATGGCTAAACAAAGTTTGTTCGATCCAATAAAAGTTCCGATAGTTAACGCTTGGGTGCGAACCCATCACGCTTTCCCACTAAAGCGGGGTATGCACGATGTAGGGTGCTTTGAATATGGTAGGGAACTCTGCGAGAAAGGGGAAATGGTGTGTGTTTATCCCGAAGGTACAACTAATACTGGTGGTGGTGAAGTCTTACCTTTCCACACTGGCGCAGTTCGTATGGCAATTCAGGCAAAAGTACCTATCTTACCAGTAGGTATTACTGGCAGTGAAAATATCTATCCAAAACACGGAAAAATGCTGAATTTTGGAAAAGGCTGCGTGTTGAAAGCGGGCGAACCTTTTATGGAGCACGCAAAATATTTCGATGAAATAATGCCGAATTACGAAGTCTTAAAGGATTTATCAAATAAATTAAGAGACCGAGTCGTAGATCTGCTTTTGTATAACACCCCTGAATATTAAGTAAGGCGAGGTATTAATGCGCTATGCAACAGAACGCGGCGATGCAACAGAACGAACCAGCGAATCTAAAGGATGCTAAGAAAATCCAAATCGAAGGTCAGAAATCGAAGATTAAAGTAGGAATACCGCGGGCACTACATTTCTATAGATTTTTTCCATTTTGGAAGAAATTATTCGAGGAGCTCGATGTAGAAATCGTAATCAGCAGCAGAACTAATAAAAGAATTGTCGAAGAAGGTGCCTTTCAAGGATTCGGAGAATTATGCCTACCGGTAAAAGTATATTACGGGCATGTCCTACATTTAATGCGGGAACACCCTGATTTAGATTATATATTCGTGCCTCGCTATGTATCTGAATGGACAGATGGATATTTTTGTCCGAAATTTCTCAGCCTACCGGATGTTATCAGATGTTTGCCGGGCGTCCCAAAAATTCTAACATATACGATTAATGTAAAAGAAGAACCAATTGCAAATGCAATTATTTCTCTCGCGAGGACGCTTGGAAAAAGCCAATCAGAAGCGATAGAAGCGTATAAAAAGACGAAAGAATACCATCGACAATACCAACGCTTTCTGAGAGCTGGAGCTCCAGTCAATTACGCCTTGAGACTTGTTGAACAAGGAAAATCCTTTGGGAAAGTCCCAAAAAGACGAGCGAAAAAAATTCGACTATTGTTGCTCGGACACGGATACAATTTATTTGATAATTATGTCAACTTAGATTTTCAGAAAAAACTTCGGGACCAAGGATGTGAGGTAATAACCCTTGAAAACTTACCAGAAGAGCTTTTCAAAGAACCCGTAGTCATAAATAGAAGGTTTAAAAACTATTGGGGACACGAAACTGAGATTATGCAAGCAATAAGATATTTTTTAACAAAAGGGCGTAAAGAAATAGACGGCGTGATCTTCTTAATCAGTTTCGCGTGCGGTCCGGACAGCTTAATAGCCGAATTGATCATGAGAGACATGAAAGTTGTAGGACTTCCCTTCTTACAGGTGATCATGGATGAACACACGGGCGAGGCAGGCTTGCTTACGCGAATTGAAAGTTTTATCGAAATGATAAAGCGTAAAAAGAGGAGTATGCTAGAAAAGAGTATTCACATATAGAATTTTCTTATTTTAATTAATTCTCTAATCATTATTATTGAGATCAAATCTTACTAATAATTCCTCAATATCACCTTATGTAGGGTTTAAAGGCTTATGATAAATTAGAATAAATAAGAAATTGTTTTGAAGTACACTATTAAGAATAACAAGTCCTATTGATAATAATTTGTTTTAATTCATCAGAAAGCTCGTTAAAATACGCGCAGTATCCAGCAATACGCACCATAAGATATTTGTGTTTTTTCGGGTTTTTATAAGCGTCAAGTAATATTTCCCGGTTAATAACATTTGGTTGAAGTTGCATTCCCCCATTTGTGAGAAATGTCTTGAATATGCTCGCCAGTTTTTTCTTACCATCTCTGCCTTGAAATAAAGCGGAATCAATCGATAAAGTAGCTGTGCTACCATTTTCAGCGTGATCTTTAAAATTAACGCCAGCAATGGAATTTAGCGAGGAAAATAGATCCAACTGTTCCATACCATAATGTGGAATCACGCTGTTGGCAAGAGGAACACCTTTTAATCTTCCCGAAGGTAGTGCTTGCGTTCTTTTTCCATATCTAGTACCGACATTCAAAGCATAATAACCAGCTGAATATCTACCGTTACGCGGACAGTACTTCACCGATTTCAGGGCGTTGTTATAAATCTCCATTACCTTGGTCACCCATTCTGTAGCTTCACGGGACGAATCATCGCCAAATTTGGGCACGCCGAGCAATGCAGACCTGATCTGTTGGTTGTAGCCCCCTTGGAAATTGTTATCGATAGCGTTGATGACATCATTAATGGGATAAAGTTTTTTCTTGAATACGACCTCATTAATAGCATGCAACGAATCTGCGACATCAGTGACGCCTACTGCTTGAATCCCGCTGCTGTTAAGCGTTGTACCACCTTCATAAACATCCTTTCCACTTTCGATGCATCCTTTAAAGAGTGAGGAGGCAAGAGGAGTTGTAAAGTGTGCACGAAGATTCCTTTCAATCTTTTGGTGATCGGCTAATATTGACTGTGTTAGGTGGTTCAATCGCGTCTGGAATCGTTCAAGCAGTTCGTCCATGTTGGATGGAGGATTATAAATGTAGTGTCCTTTTTTAAAGCGATGCCTTTTAACTAGCTTGTCGCAAAGCGAAAGAATGAATCTAGAGAATCTATTTTTTCCTTTGAAGAAATATTCAACAAGATTAGGTAATGATCTCTCTAATTGATCGCCGATTCCATAGTTCCATAAATCGAACTCGTGACCTTTTATTGCTTGCAAAAATGGTAGAGCAACATTCACATTGGCGCAATCTGTATTGCCAAAATGGTCATCTGAAGCATTTGGTTCAACGCATCCCACTATTGCGTAATTTCTTGCCTGTTCCAGAGTAGTAGGATAATGCCTTAGTATGGATTCTATATAGATATCATCGCTGAACAATTGCGGCATAGGACATCCGTTGAGATATAACTCTGCAATCCGTTCTAGATATTGAGCAGGGCTTCCCTTATGAACTCGTGCCGCTGGATCTAATGCGAGCGTCTGAAGTTCACATGCATCTAACAGCATATAAGTAATATCATTGGTGGCATCCTTTCCGTTTTTGTCAACACCCCCAAAAGTTAAAGCTTGATCCACAGAGAGAGTCTCAAAATTTTTTTGAATACTCAGCAAAGAGTTGCCGTCATTTACTAAAATGAGTTCGTCTATTTTGAGAACAAATAAACAGAGTAATTCTTTTGCTTTTTCATAAGTAATTATCCCAGCTTCTTTATCCCTTTTATAATAAGGATACAATATCTGATCGAGACGTCCAAAGGATACCGCATTTTCATAGGACTCAAGACAAAGCGCGATATGTAAAAACAACATGCTTTGCAGAGCTTCGTGAAAGGTGCGGGCAGGATATTTTGGAACCTGCTTGCAGATCTCAGCTATTTCCTCCAATTCCTTGCGACGCTCTGGATCTCTTTCTTTCCTGCTCAAACTCGACAGGTGATCTGCATATCTCTGCGCAAATGTTTCCAATCCTTTAAGAGCAATTTTTGCGCCATTATAAAAATCCTGATTATTCTCAGGCTTTTTTTTCTGTATTGTCCTGATTTCTTCTATGATACCAGATGTTCCCAGTTTTAAAATGCGTTCAAAATTTGTAATGAAATGAGCTATCGATACCATATTATTGTTAAATCCGGTAGCCATTTCTGCAGTGCGAGCGATGCCTATAAGAATATCCGCGAATTTTGAATAGGTTTTCATAAAAAGACTATGTTTCCACCAAAAAAGTGCTATTCGAGTATAAAAATACATCATCTCCTTAAAAGAACATTGGAACGAAACCGGTTTTTGGTGATTAACATAAAATATATAAAACATGGGTAGAAATCCAAAATATTCTTCCCAAACTTGAGCCGCGACTCTCTTAGTTGAGAAATTACCAACGAGTAGCTCTTGTGGATAGATTTTAATTTTCTTATTTTGTAATACATATGTAAGGCGTTCCGCCCTATGAATAGGCGTCGGTTTTTTAAAACCTTTCTTCCTATAATACTTCGTTTTCAGTTTGGATGATTCTATACAAAGAGCTCGTTCACTCTCTCTGATGTCTTTCCGTATTTTTTTAACCCGCTGCGTAAAGACGGTTTTATGTCTTGTAGAATCCAGGTTGGC
>JAHQWX010000070.1 GCA_029856375.1 Promethearchaeia archaeon
TACACTCGAGTTGTTAAGTCAGAAGGTAATAAAAAGGCCCAAGAAATAATTTCCGAAGTATTTGATTCCGTTTCTTCTCCTTGGAGGGGTATTGGTAGGGTACTTGATGGTGGTCTCGCGATAAAAGAGAAATACGAGAAGTTCGATGCGGATAAAAAATTTGATATAAAGATTACAAAATCTGTAGATATTCCACCAGGGTGCAGTTGTCATTTAGTTATGACTGGAAAAATTTACCCTCACGAGTGTAAATTGTTTAAAAAAGCCTGTACTCCCGTTAATCCGATTGGACCGTGCATGGTATCTGCTGAGGGGACTTGTAGCATTTATTACAAATACGGTGAATAATTTAAACAACAATTCTTTCAGGATTAGAGTAAATATTCATTTTATTCCCTCTCACAAATCCAATCAATGTTACTCCGTAGCTAAACGCAATTCTCACGCCAGATTCTATTGGTGCCGAAATCGACGCTAATATCGGTATACGGCTTCTTACTGCTTTTAAAACCGAGTCTCCTGTTAGCCTCCCAGTAGAACAAAGAATGGTTTCCGTTAAATCAAAATTTTCGATTAAAGCGCTACCAATAACTTTGTCGATAGCGTTATGCCTGCCTATATCTTCAAATAAATTTATTAATTCTCCACTCAAATCAAATAATGCAGAGCCGTGGCACCCTCCAGTCTCTTTAAAAAGTATTGTTTCACTCTGCATCTTTACTATACATTTAAATATTAATTCTTGAGGTACTTTAACATCTTTTAAGGGTTTAGTAGTTTTGTCTATGGAATTTAAAGTCAAATCTCTCCAAACCGATGGAATTCCGCAAGAAGTTTTAATCACTCGATTATAAGATGATGTTTCAAAATCTTTAATTGACAGTTCTTTTTTTTCATTAAGAGTGATGTGAACTTCGTTCTCGAGCTCGTCAACTTCAAGATCCTCGATTTCCTCTATTGAATCGATAAAACCGGCTGTAAATAGAAAACCCACTGCGAGTTCTTTGATATCCTTCGGAAGACAAATGATGGATACCATTGGATTTGTATTTATTTTAATCGTTACCGGCTTTTCAATTAAGATTACATCTTCGAGATCTCGTAGTTCTCCATTGTGGAGCTTTTTAATTTTATATGTTCGCTTAAACATTACCGCGTCTAATTACTAATAATTTGCATTTTTTTTTAACTTTTTATTTAAAAAAATAATCTAAACTTTTATTTTTATTAAAATATTAAATTTTATTATAGAAAATATTCGATTAAAATAATTTCAAAACTAGAAACAGAGAGATTTTCTAACAATGTCTAAAAAAATTGACAATTTGGAGGAATTAATTGCTCCACATGGCATCACATGTGTCGACTTTACAGCAGTTTGGTGTGGGCCGTGTAAAATTATCGGCCCCGTATTGCATAATCTCGAAGATGATGGCGTAATTGAAAAAGTAATCAGTGTGGATG
The DNA here is from genome assembly GCA_029856375.1 of Promethearchaeia archaeon. Classification (GTDB taxonomy): domain Archaea; phylum Asgardarchaeota; class Lokiarchaeia; order Sigyniarchaeales; family SOKP01; genus 6H3-1. Next base: position 1,465 of record JAHQWX010000070.1, read on the forward strand.
TGGATATTAATCGAGAGATGGCGTTAAAATTTGGAGTCCAAGCAGTTCCATACCTTGTATTCTATAAAGACGGCGAACGCTGCCACAATAACATCCGGGTTGATGATTACGATGTTATGAAAGATGGAGTAGTCATTGGTGCGTTGCCTGAAAACTTTATGAGGCAAGTTATAAGTCAATTGTAAATCTTGTTCTTTAATATTTTTTCTTACTTTTTCTAAAGCGAAGGTCTATTCATATTATTAATACTGAAATTGATTTGAAAAGCATTTAATAATAAATACAATTTTTAATTCTAAAAAACAGAAAATTAAAAGAGTCTTTTTATGAATTATTCAAGAGCTGATTTAGTCCAAGCGACAAGCGCATCAAACCAAATGCGAAATGCAGTATATCACTTAATCAGATTCATGAGAAGAGAAAAGGTTGAAGATATTAGAGAAAGGCTTCGTCGCATGGGAAAAAACATCGCTCTAACATTTAGCCGATATTGGCTTCCCAATGTTCCACTCACTAAAGAGACTCTTAAATCTATTGTTAAGGATATATACCAGACTATCTTTAAGTCTAAAATCGTTCCCGAAGTTGATTTTGATAAAAAAATTCTAAGAATAACTGATTCCAAATGCTGCCTTTGCAAATATAATTATCCCGACATCGACATTGCGGGTTGTGAAGTAATAGAAGGATTGTTACCTACTTATGTTGATATTTTAAATAAACAATTTCCTCAGAGAACTACAATCTCTCTTAGGCCTAGTAGCGTGGTAAAATCAAAAGCGGTTGGAGATACTCACTGCTTGCAACGATTTGAAATAATTGTGAAATAAAAGGTGGTGTGATCGAATTTGGGTTTTCTTACTTGGATTATCAAAAAAATCGGAAAAACTATTGGTCGAAACACAAGTAGCTTGTTTTATGCGTTGTTATATAGAGAAATCTTTAAGGAAATCTACGAAATCACGGATAATGTGGAAAAATCCATTGAAATTATGAGATATGTAGGAGGAGAAGCTTCTTTAGAATCTCTTAAAAGACAAACAGCCATTTTAAAATTTTTGCCGGGAGAGCCCGATAGGGTTTTAAAATATTTTGAAGTGATTTGGACGATTGTTTTTGGAATGCCCTTAGGAGATTACGAGATGGAAGAAACAAAGATTGAAGGAGCCCCTTATCCAGAAATAAGACTGAAGATAAAACAATGTCCGGTTTGTGGAGGATATGGTAGTGATAAGGAAGATACGGTCAGATTTGACAAGATGAAGAAAGATATAGATGGAATGGCCTGTGGTTTTATTGGAATGATTGAAAAAGTTATAAATTACCTTCTCGCTTTAAAAAACAACGATTTTAGGATGAAGATCAAAGAAGAAAAATGTTTTGCGAAAGGCGATGACATTCTACAATTTAAATGTGATATCGTTAGTTTGGAAGATCTGAGATTGGAAATCCCAAGCGTTGAAATAAGCGAAGATACCGAATTGCAAATTGCGGCTTACGATTTAATGTTAGAAGAAGGTCCTCAGAAAGAATCAATTCTAGATAAAATTAGACAAAAAATAGATTTAGATAGAATAGAAGAATTTATTGATGGGCCTTTAGACTCTGTGAAGTCAAGATTGTCTAATCTCATAAGAGATAAAATGCATATGGAACCCGAAGAGTTCTTTGATTACTTCACGAATTACGAGCGAGACTTATTTAAAATTGCTGGGTATCTTGGTGTTCACTTACTCAACGAATACGGCGGGCTTGTAGAAAAATTCCTTTCAAACAATACTTTCGCAAAAGTCGCTGGATATATCTTCAAACAAATTCAAGAGACTTATAAAATATTTATACCGCTAGATGTCATTGACGATTATCATCAATTATTTGTCGAATTTCTTAGAAATTTAGCCCCAGAAGAAATGGTGGAACAATTTGAATTACTGACAGCAATTGAAGCTGCTGATCTAATCTTCGAAGGCGCTCAAGGCGCACTTGAGGATTTAGGAATTAACTTTGAAGAGTTAAAGGAAAATATTTGGGAAGAATTAAAACGGCAACCTCCACCCGAAGACGAAATCGGATTAGCTGCGGAGGAAATAAAAGGTAAAGGCCATACGCTAATTCAAATTTTCCAAGAAGTATTAATGCTTATTAATTCTATACTAAGTCTCCCAGTTAGGATGATACTTGCTCGAGAACATGAAAGTATAAAAACAGTAATTGAATCCACGACCTCCGGCGGAGATGTATTAGAATCGATCAAAACTCACGCCGATAAAATTTTTGAATATTTAGAGGAAATGAGAGCCTAAATTAATTTTTGCTCGTTTTCACTGCTGATTTTAGATTTTATCAGTAAATATTTTAAATATTCCCTATAAATACAAAACATAAGAATATAAATTTTTAAAACACTTGATGATAATATGCCTAAATGTTTAATGGTTTTAGCTTGGCGCGACGATGTTGGGGCTTATGTTCTCTTCGCGTACCCGAAGAGGATCGCTGATGAGGTTGACGGTCAAGATCTCATGAGTATTTATAACATTCACCGCTTTAGAGGCACTCGTCCTAACTTTCAATTCGTTAGTAGAGGAGATTTTAGCGCCGCGTCTTTTTATTCTGGTGGCTACGATTCAAATTACATTGGTAAAGCGAATTATTGCGTTACTTTGATCTTAGATGCGGGAGAGAATCCAAACAAATATGAAAAACCATTAATAAAAGCAACGAGTTATTTATTATCTCAATTAGACGATTCTATGTTTGATATAGTGTTAGAAGACACTTTCCACAACTTTAAATACGAAAAATTTGATGATATCGTTGCCGCTCCCTCTTTAAACTCGAGTTGGATTGATGAATTAAAAGAAGAAGAGATATCTGACGAAAAGAAAATTTTTAAAGAATTAATGGAAAGCGATGAGATGGATACTTCAGATAGAGAATTCGATGAGAAGAAGGAAGCGTTTGAAAAGGCAGTAGAAGGTGGTGATCCTTTCTCTGGCGGTGGGATTTCCGCAGAAGTAGCATTCAAGGAAGATGCTTTTAAAGATATTGGGATTAAAGCTCAGAAACCAATGCAAAGTTCTTTGATTGGCTCACAGTTAATTCAAACTAGTACAACCGCATCTACAGCAGCTCAACTCTTAGAAAAATTAGATGATCTTGAAAAAAATCCTCCCAAAGAACTTGATGCTATGGATAAAGAAACGAAATTCAAATATCTCGAAGAAAAAGTTGCCTATTTAGAAGAAAAATTGAGAGTAATTAGTCAAATCGCAAATAAATTAAGAGAAAGCCAGAAAGAACTCGACGAAAAGGACGAATTAATAGGCAAATTACTGTTATTGATTAAAGATTAACTCCTTCTTGATAATGGAAATCCGAAAATTTGCCGTTCTTGGCTTTGGAAATATCGGTTATACTCATGCTCAAAACATTATAGACCACCCGAACGCGTTATTAACTGCAATTTTTTCGCGCTCCCCCAGAGATAATGTTCCTCAAGGAGTAAATTTTTACAATGATTACGAAGAACTGATTAAATCAGAGGATCTCGATGCCGTTGTAATCGCAACCCCTACATTCACCCATGAAAAAATTGCTTGCTTATGTGCTGAGAATGAATTAGATATTTTTTTAGAAAAACCCATGGCATTAACTCTCGAAGAGTGCGATAATATTATTAGCGCGGCGTACAATGCTAATGTGAAATTGTTTTTAGGACATGTTCTGAGATTTTGGCCTTCTTATTTTCATGTGAGAAACTTCGTTAAAAGCTCAAAATCTACAATAGGCGATATAATGGAATTTGAGGCTAAACGATTAAGCACATTTCCTTGGAGTAATTGGTTCGCAGACGAATCAAAATCCGGAGGGGTTATATTAGACCTATCGATCCACGACTTGGATTATGCAAATTGGATTTTGGGATATTTTATTTCTATATCGTGCAAGGCGAAAAGAATTAAACATTTTGGTATGAAAGTCTACGGGAAATCCATCACCACCTTAAAGTTTGAAAAGGAAAAAAAAGCAAAGATCGAAGCAAGCTGGGCTGAGAAACCAGATTTTCCATTGACGACTTATGCAAACCTTAAAGGCTCAGAGGGAAATATCGAATTCAATGGAGAAGGTATATTTGAAGGGTATCCCATTGAAATAATCGAACCGCTTGAATCTTACGACGGATATTACAACGAGATTTCTCATTTCATTGATTGCATTATCAATAGAGACAAAAATCTAGCAGTAAATGGCGAAGATGGAAAAATTAGCGTTGCTATATGCCTCGCAGCAATAGAATCAGCAAACAATAAAGGAAAAGAAGTATTTTTTGACGATTTTTTAAAGAAATAATTTTACGCTTTGTTGTAAATTGTTAAAATTTTCTCCTGAAAAACCTGAGCTAAATCTGAACCATTTATTCGATTACTAATCCTTACTAAAATCTGATAAGTTTTAATCGCTTCAAGGTATTTTCCTTTAGATTCGAATTCGTATCCTTCCTGTATTAACTTAGCTAGCTCAGAATTCCAATACATTGTCTTATTCATTATCGGAGGAGCAATACTAGGAACAGACTTCGGTTTCATTGTTTTTATTGTATCCCATTTTTGTTCAATAGTAGGTTTTATCTCCTTTTCCGGAAAAACAATTTTATCGTCAATTCCTAATTCTTTATCCGTGTAAAATGGCCCAGCTTCACGAAATCTAATTTTTTTGATTACAACGAATCCGCCGACCGCAGCAGCAGCGATAATTGCGACAGCAATCACAAAATATCCCATAGGATCGAGAGGCACCGAGGCGGTCAACAAATCGGAGGGTTCTGAAATGTTGCCTGCGCGGTCTACTGAAACGATTTTATAGTAATATGTGAATCCGTAAGCAGTCTCATCATCAATAAATTTTGTTTCGCCATCGTAAACATCTTTGACTTTATCGCTGGTGCGAATCCAAGTTTCTACTGGTTTTAGCTCGTTTATATCAAAGTCTGGATTAAGAGACTTATAAATTAAATATTTAGTTTCCGAATCCGCTCCTGAGGGTTCTTCCCAACGAATCTCAACGATTGGTCCAACTAAAGAGTATGTAAGAGAGACCTTTCCAGTAGGCAATGTATCAAGCGTAAACGATATTCCAGTAGCATGTTCACTTCGGGTATCATAAGCGTAAAAAATAAAATTATATACTCCATCACCGTCCAACTCAACGATTTCTGAATAAAAATTGGTAAAAATTGGAACCGAAGTATTAGTCCCGTTTAACACATACCAAATATCGCATGCAATACTCGATTGAATAGATATATTCACTTTTTTATTATTTATGTATCCTGAGGGTGCGCTCACGATAGCAGTATAAACATTTGAAATGTTGAAAAAACGAATATTTCCATAAGTGTCTTTGTGGTTTCCATAAATATCTGAGACATTTACCCAGTAATAAATATATTGACCATATATGTATTCATCGTGATTTATTAGTATTGAGTAAGTTCCACCCCTTCGCGCTATGTTTTCTGAAGGGTGTAATATTTTACTGTAATTAGATGGGGAAACAGGCGGGCTTCCAATTTTATAATAGAATTTCAAAGTGCTTGGATTTGAGTCAAAACCAATACCGTAATCGTCTTCGCTAATCTCGTACTTAATTTCTAAATCCTCGTAATACATTACTACACCGTCGTTTGTAGTGTCGTTAATATATACAAGATCGAGAGTAGGAGCTTTAAAGTCCCACACGCCGAAATTCCTTATCGTCGAAGGGTACACTCTCCCTGCATTATCTGACACATTAATCCTAAAATACACAATGTCGTGAAGGGAATATTTTGTTTTTTCGAGTGTAAAGGTGACGATTTCGTACCACTTATTAATTGATTTATTAATTTTACTAGGACTAGAAAGAGTAGGATCGTTTAATTGATAATACAAACAAAAATCGTCACTGTTAATACCTGCCGCGCCAATTGGTTCAGATATTTCGAATATTAGATTTTTGTCTCCGTGATAACTACAATTTAATTCGTTGTCGGGGTACTCAATCACATTAGGAGGGTTGAGGTCAGACGCGTTCACTTGTATTGCGAGCGAGTGCGTATAGGTGGTGCGACCGCTCTTGTCTTCCGCGTAGACAAAACACCACGCAAATGTTTCCGTTGACCAGTTGTAATATTGTTCGTCTACGAGAAATATAAACCCTCCCCCCGTATCGTTAATAGGCGTTAATCGATTTCCCGTGTACTGGTAATCGCTTTCGTCTGAAGGAGTAGAACTGCCTACTTTTATCCTCAATTCCACATCTTGAAGCCCGCTCGCGGGGATTGGTTCGGTTATCGTGTAGTAAAAGTAAATGCTCACATTATTTTCTACGGGATCTTCGGAGACATCATTAAAATTAACAAAAGGAGATAAATCGTCGTCAACATAAAAGCTTCCCGTTATTTCTGCGCGATTACTTTCAGCGTCAATCGCAACGATCAGATAATGTAAATCGACTGTTGCCTTTAAAAAATAACTGGGGATAATAAATTCGTATTCTCTATCGGCTCCAACAGTACCTTCTGGATTCACTGGATTTTCCCCTTCTATTGCTGCCGAACCGTTTCGACA
>JAHQWX010000071.1 GCA_029856375.1 Promethearchaeia archaeon
GTTTTTGAAACGAATTGGTTAGTTTTAAAACTAGGGATTCAATCATCTGATAGTTTTTTATGATGAATTGAGCTAATAATAGCGAGGCGCTATTTCTAATGCGCTCATCTTTGTGAAATATTGCTTCCTCTAATAAATCCGGAATCTTTTTTAAGTCCTTCTCAATCTCGTTTGCCGCTGCTTTATTATATGCTTCAGCAATGTCCTTTACTTCTTTTTCCCATAGTAAAGGCACATCAATTGATAATTCCCTTAAAGCTTTCTCGCGTTCCGCCTTTTCTACACTCTCTCTTTTAATCTCTTCTTTTCGTTTTTCCACTTCTTGGCGATATTCGAGCGCGATTTTGGGGGGAAGAATGTCTTGGATGTCGTCAAAAATGTTTATCATAATCTCCCTAAGACTCTCCTTCTCGGATTTTTTACTAAATTCCTGTTTTTTGTAGAGATAATCGACGACACTTTCGCAAAATAGTTCTCGTTGTTCTGGATTACAAAGCCTTCCCAATAACGTGCAACCTTTCAAAAATTCTGCTTTATCAGATTCATAAGTTTTGGAAATTGTATCGATTAGAGTTTGAACGGCGTTATAAGCCTCATCGTGGTTTTCATCTAAAATTAATCGATTATAGTATGTACCCAATCTTAAGAATTCTCCAGATAAACCAATTAAGCTTATCTCCTTTTTTTTTATTTTCTCCAAGTATTCTTTCTTCCGCTCTTCTTCAAGTTTTTGAATAGAAAGCCGATCTTTTTGCTCTGCTTCAATTTTCGCGATGATTTCGGGATCTTCGAATACTTCTTTCGCTTTCGTTTCAATTAATTTCCCTAAAGTAACTGAAGCGTATTCGGATTTTTCGCGGTCTTCTCCACTATAACGGTGCGTTAAGATTTTTATTCCTTTTTGCAAAAATTTAGGTTGAATGTCTGCGATTTGAACAAGTACAATTCTAGCGTACTCCCTTAAGTCGGGGTCTTTCGAGAAAGTTAGCTGTAAAAATCCATCGACCGCCATATTCACTTCCATAATATCCTGTTGGTCTATCCCAAGGTTATAATCCTTAATTAGATCCTTAATTTCATCCGGATAATTTTCTTTAGTCTCAACCTTCAATTAACTAACACGAGAGCCGGTTTTCTATTTAACTTTATAATAATTGATATTATATTTAATTATATACTTTAATTAAGTTATAATTGAAATCAAATAAGAAAAGGTTTTCAAAGATATGAAGTTAGGAGTAATGTCCGATACGCACGATCGTCTTGAGAACATTAAAAAAGCAGTTGATATTTTTAATAAAGAAAATATCGATTTTTTGGTACATTGTGGAGATTATGTTGCTCCTTTTGTGGTTAGAGCTTTTGAAGGATTAGACGAAAAAATTAAAAATGGTAATTTCTACGGAGTCTTTGGAAATAACGACGGGGAACTTTTAGGATTGATGAAAATTTTAGGCAAAATTTGTGATATCAAGGGTTATGAGGCAATTCTGGAACTAGGTGGTAAAAAAATTTATGTATCTCACGGACCAAATCCTTCGGTAATTAAGAGCATAGCTAGCTCCGGCCAATTTGATATAATCGCTACAGGCCATACTCACCAATCAAAAATTGAGCAAATTGGTAATTGTTTAGTTATAAATCCGGGAGAACTCTGCGGATACCTTTCTGATGAATCTACATTTATGATCGTCGACTTAAATACGATGAATGTTCAACTATTAGAGATATAGAATAAGTCGAATTAAGTGATTTTCTTCATTTTTAGCTCTCTGATCTCTTCTTCTGAAAAATTCAACGATTTTAGAATTTCTTTGGTGTGTTCCCCAATTTTGGGAGCTATGCTTCTTATTGTCAAGGGTGTCCTGGATAGCTTTATTGGAGAGGCAATGTTTTTTACCTTTCCTAATTTAGGGTGGTCTAATTCTACAACCATATTTCGAGCTAAAATCTGAGGATCGCTACAAGCTTCAGCAAAATTATTTACTGGCATAATGCACGTATCATAATTTTTAAAATGATCCACCCATTCTTGCTGTGTTTTCGTAAGAAAAGTGTTTTGTACTTGTTTGAAAACTTCTTCCTTCTCTAAGCCCTGAGAAAATTGTTTGGATTTTAAATCTGGAAGCCCCAAACCTTCGCATAACTGATGCCAGAATTTCACTTCGATGGCTCCGACAGACAAGTACTTGTTATCCTTTGTCCGATAATTTGCATAGAAAGGAAATCCCCCATGTAAAGGATTAATGTCAGCATCGTTTTGGGAAAAGTATATCGCGGCAGGCATCGGCATAAACGAAAAAACGCAATCTAACATGGAAATATCAATATATTGCCCCTTTTTGTCAGGATTTTTATCTCGTTCCATTATAGCACCCAAGATTCCAATAACAGATACTAAAGCCCCACCAATATCAGCGGGTTGCACTCCAGGATTTATCGGAGGCCTTTCTTTTTCAGGCTGATCTTCATGTATTCTTTCTTTATTTAAATCTAAAATTCCACAGACACTAATATAATTTAAATCGTGGCCAGCTAATTGTTCGTAGGGTCCATCCTGACCGTATCCAGTTAATGAACAACAAATTATTGATGGATTTATTGAAGAGAGAGTATTGTAATCGATTTTAAGTTTATCGGTTACCTTAGGTCGAAAGGTGTCTATTACTACATCCGCTTGTTTCACAAGTTCGTAGAAGATTTCTAATGCTTTTTGCTGCTTTAAATTTAGCGTGATAGACTTCTTATTTCGCATTATTATAGAATTGAAGGCGCTTTCGCGATATCTTCCTTTTTGATAAAATGGTGGGGGACTCGAATAAAAATAATTTGGGTCTTCGACGCGAATAACCTCTGCTCCCAAATCAGCTAATATCATAGAGCAATAAGGTCCTGGTAGCATTCTGCTTAAATCCAATACTTTAATTCCACTTAATGGTAGAGCCATTTAAATCTCCAAATTTTTGTGATGTTAGATTATCGTAATCTTATTTAAGATTATAAATATACTAATTTAGTAATAAAGAAATATCGAATAAAAACGAATATACTATGCCAGACAAATCAGAGAACCAAGCGGAAGAGAAATATAACGCCAAAACCGAGGATATAGAGAAACAAAAAGAAGAAAAGGAGTCTAAACCCGAGAAACCCATAGTAATTAAGGCTGAGGCATATAAAACAATAATTTTGTACGCAAGTCGATACGCAAACCAAGCAATACCCCCTCCTGAATGGAAGGAGATTTACGGAATATTGATTGGAACCGCTTCTGATGTGGTTGTATATGTAGAAAGCGCAGAAGCTTTAACATTTGGGCACTCCACCGATGTTCAATTAGATGAGAGGCATTATATTTTCATTGACGAGATCCAACAAAAACTAGATAAGGAAGGGCAGGGTCATTACATGATTGGATGGTTTCATTCTCATCCGGGTTTGGGGCTATTTTTTTCAGATATTGATATTGTAAATCAACTTGGTTTTCAAGCTAATAATACTGATTTCTGTGGCTTAGTTTTTGATCATACTCTATTGGGCAAGAAAAAACAGGAAAAAGTTGAGGGAACCGAGCATACAATTACTAAATACGACACTGGTTTTGAGATTTATCGATTAAACGATGTCGGTATGGATATAAACGATCCTGAATTTAGCAATAATTATCACAAAGTTGATTACATCATCGAAGGTCTAAACAAATTCTTTTTCGCCAATGTCCTAGCTGAGCTTTCTGCTCTTGCTACAATGGGCAAACCACTACAGGCTGCATATGGAGAAGATTTGTCAAGTTATACGCCTCAATTCACCCAGAATCCGGAAAAACCTCACGAAGAAATAACCGAACAATCGTTCGATGAGCAAGAGAGTAAGCTACGGGAGCAAAATCTTGAGCTGAGCAAAATTCCAATTGACGACGAGGAATTCGAGGCTTTGAAAAGATATATGGATTCAATTGATAAGGCTTCAGAAATAGAAAAGGACGAGAGAGCTTCAAAGTTTGAAGATGCTGATAAACTAATTTTCGAGGGGAATCAAGCGTTTCACCACAAAAATTCCTTCATTGGAGTAGAGAAGTACAACAACGCTATTGATATTTTTAAAGATTTAGGAGACTATTATAAAGTAATGGATAATCTCAGCAAATTAAGCGAGAAATGCTATTATAACGATCACTATACATTGGCCGAACAATATTCCAACGAATTATTTAAAATTTCTGAGGAGAAGGGATCTCTCTTTTACATGGCGGGTGCGAAATTAATAAGTGGTTTCATCAAAATCTGGAAAAAAGAAATTATGGAAGGATTAGAATTAGTACAGCAATCTGCAATTCTGTACGAAAAAGCAGCGGATTATTATGGTATGGGTTTATGCAATCAAAAAATTGGTTCCATTTATTTCTCACAGCTTGACAATCTTGAATCTGCGTTATTGTTTCTCGTTGAAGCTATGAAAAATTTCAATTCAGCAATCTATAAAATTCACCCCTTGAGAAAAACTATCTGGAATACTCCAAATAACTTAAAAGACAAAATAAGGAACCTCAAACAAATTATCGAGAGTAACATAAATATAATTACGACCTCAGAAGTTAAAGAGAAAATCGAAAAAGAAATAAGCAGTCTTGAGTGAATTCTCCTTATAGGATTATCAAACTTATTAAAAAAAATTAAATTCAATGGTTAATTGAGATCATTTAATATTATTCTTTTTAACGATAGAACCCTCTTTAGTGATACACATTCCAAGAAGAAAAACTAAAGTAAAATTTAAGAAAAAAATCGCTTGTGAACACCTTGAGCCTTTAGGAGATGTTTCAAATAGTCTCCAACCATTGTGTTATTGCGAAGAAAGAGATTTAGTACTTGGATCTCACTCAACGATGGGAGCATTTGTATGCCAAGTCTGCGATTTTTATTCGCCTAACGGAAATACCGCCGTAAACGAGATTTACAAAAAGAGTAAGAAAATGGCGGAACAAAAAATTCCAATCGTAAAGGAAGTCAAACCTGAAGATCTAGAATCGGAATTTGAAATGGAGATCGATTTGGATGTTAGTGAGTTCGACGAAGAAGACGATGAAGATGCTGAATTGACCAAGTTCAGAAAGAGATCTAAGGGAACAGGAGCAGCAAGCGTAAAAAAGGAATATGGTGCTTTGACTACGGAATGTCCTTATTGCGGCGAATATTTTGAGGATCTGGAAGGCCACATGCCTGTGTGCGAATTCGCTCCAAGCGAAGAGGCCGTAATTGCACGCCGTGGAAGAAAAACAAAATCAGCTCCTGCTAAAAAACCTGCCGCATCTGGTGAAACTAAAGGCGAAGTGTGTCCTTATTGCGGGAAAACCTTTCAAAGGCTTGCGAGACATAAATGCAAGAAAGCTCCTAAAGACTAAAACGATACTTAACTTGATATGACCAACCAAGAAAGCATTTATTATTGTCATCCCGTTTTTAGACCACCATCTGAAGCTTATTCTCTACTAATTCAGGCAACTGAAGGGTGTTCGTTCCGATGCGATTTTTGCATGTCTAATTTGCGCAAGAAATTCGTAATTAGAGAGATAAATGACATTAAAAAAGATTTAGATATTGCCCGAAAGCAGTATGGTCCCGGTGTCAGAAAGATATTCTTCTTGGATGGAAACGCTATGGTAATGAAGTCTTCGGATCTATTAGAGATAACCAAATACGCTTCAGAGGTTTTTCCAAGATTGGAAAGATGCGGCGTTTACGCTCACGCAAAAGATATTATGAAGAAATCAGACGAAGAATTAAGAGAATTGTACGAAGCCGGATTAAAGATCGCTTATGTTGGCTTCGAAACGGGTTCTGATAAGCTATTGGAAATGGTTCGCAAGCACACCATGAAAGATGAATTAATTGCCGCGAGCAAGAAACTATTTAAATCGGGAATAACGCTATCTGCTACTTTAATTTTAGGATTAGGTGGAGATGATCCCGAACTATCGAAGATCTCAGCTATTGAATCTGCGGATTTGGTGAATAAAATTTATCCAGACGATGAAACTCTCTGGTATATCGCGTGTTTAACGCTCATGGTGCCTCCAGGCACAGAATTGTACATGAAAAAAGAAAAAAACGATTTTCGCGAAATGAGTTCCTTGGACATTTTGAAGGAATTGTATATATTTGTAGAGCATATAGATTTTAAAAACAATCACAATGCTAATTGCGTGTTCCGCACGAATCACGCTTCAAATTACTTGCCTATTCGCGGAGTTTTAGATCGCGATAAAGAACAGATTTTACAAACGATAAAAAAAGGATTAGATGATCCCGATATGCTAAGGCCCGAATTTTATAGGGCTCTATAAGTACTTTGTGTATTTTTTTACGATTTGTGCTTGGTTTAAAAGGTGCGCAGTACTGTTAATTAACATTTTTCATATTATTATTTTTCTTAATACCTATTTAAATCAAGGAACTGTTTGATTATATAAATACTAACTGAAGTTAAATCAGATAACTTGAGTATAGTAAATAAGCGAGTAAGTAATTATGGCAGATCTAATTATCGGAATTGAATCCTATTTTTTCAGTATTGTATTATCGATAATTTTTCTGTTATATATTTATTTGTTCTATCCAATTGTGAAGCGCTCGTTTAGAGATAAGAATAAAAACAGGTATAATTCACTTTTCGTGATAATTATTTTATTTATATTAAGCGTAATGGTTGTATTACCATTCGCGGACACTGGTCTTTACATATATATGCCTTTAAATTATTTTATCATCGTATTTTTTGGATTCTGGACGCTAATGAATGTTTTCACCGTTTTTTTTCAAAATCCCGAGAAACGCTCGCTAAAAGAAATTGAGGTAAATAAAAGTTTAATAGACGGTATCGAAAACGAGGATATAGATCGCCAAGAAGTCTTTAATTTTTCACTGTCAAAGGAAGGAAAGAGAAAGATCCTTCACTTATTAGCGATTTTATACATCGCTTGTTGGATAGTGCAGCCAATAATTTTTGTATCAGTATATTATTTTGCTTATCCGGCGGTTATCAATACCGTTTCAACCGAACAATTTACCAACATTAGTTTTTATGGAGCTGCAGAAATTCCAATTGAAGTTTTTTTACAAAATGGCGTTGTGCTACAATTTTTTGTATTAATTTGTACATTTTACGTCTCTGCTGACGCTGAACTTCTAAGATTAAGGTTTCCTGAGTACAGATTCCCATTTAAGAAAACATTACAAACGACAAGAAGAGCAACAGAGGTTTCAGATATTTCGTCACATCTACATTTAATGATCGCTTTGGCTATATCAACCCTAATGTTAACATTTACTAGCACTGATCGCATTGCCGGATGTTGGGCTCAGATGGGTATTGTGTGTATTTCTACATTTGGCGATTTAACTGCAGCTTTAATTGGAAGAAAATTTGGGAAACATAAATGGCCAATTCACAAAGGAAAATCGTTAGAGGGATCTGCTGCTGGTATGATCGTCGCATTCTTAACGAGCTTTGTATTTTTAGGGCCCGTCTTAGCGTTAATAGGGACTTTAGTATTTTTATTCACGGATATAATTTTATCAAAATTAGCGATATCTGACAACATAGCAAATCCGATTCTCTTGGGAATTACCTTCAAAATCTTGATTTTTCTCGTAAACCCATTAATACCAGTTCTTCCTTATCCCACCTATTGGTAATTGATTTTACTGTTGGTTTTCACCTTTTTTAAAAACAACCATTTTAGGATTTTCAACGAATACTTTAACTAAACTATTCTCATCTTTAACCATTTCTCTTACAATGGGCTCAAGCTGATATTCATCAACTAAACACTTATCACTTAACTCAAAAATTGAAATTTTTTCAACACTCGTCCCAATTTCGTTAATTCTTAGTTTTATAAGATTGTTTTGCATTTCTTCGAAAAATCTCCGAAAATTAGTCAGGTTCTCAGATTTGGCTTTCCAAATTAAAGAATAAGTTGATTCAATCACATTATCGTAATTTAATATGTCATAAATCCCAATTAATCCGTATGATTTTTTGATGAATT
>JAHQWX010000072.1 GCA_029856375.1 Promethearchaeia archaeon
GACTTCTAAAGCTCGTCGCCTTCCTAATAATTTCGCCATCGCAATACCCGCTCTGATTGATGCAGGAATTTCAATGTCTATTTTATTTTTCCGAGTAGCTTCAACAATTTGATAAACTAAATCTAGTTCAGCTTCGCTCACTGTGAAATTTTCGGGTAAATTAACTCGAATTATTTCGAGTTCAGTGGCTTTATCGGGATAGGTTAATTTTATCCACATTTTAATTCTATCCTTAAGCGCTTCACTAAGGCGATGTGTGCCCGCTAATTCTTCGGGATTCATTGCACAGATAAAAAAGAACTCATCTCTAGCTCTTACCCTTCCTAGGTGGGAAATTCCTATAGATTTTTCCTCAAGAGGCTCAAGTAAAGTATTTTGAGAATATTCGGTTGCTCTATTAATCTCGTTTGCTAAAAAAGTTCCCCCAGTTAACATTGCTTTTAATAATGACCCGGGATTAAACGCTTCTATGCAAAATCCTTTCTGTAATGTGAGGGCTGGGTCAAAGCTGCCAATAAAATGTGATGGTTTGATTGATTCGTCCATTGTAAGCCAGTAAAAATTTGTATTTTTTTGTTCTATCGCCCTTTGTTGGGCGAAATATCTGCAGAGAATAGTTTTACCTACGCCTGGAGGCCCAACTAAAGCTGGAAATAATCCGGTAGCCTCAGCGTCTTTTAATAATTCGTAGGCTTTCTCGTATTGCCCTTTTAGTACGATTTTAATATCTTCTAATTCATATTGTTGAGCCAAGTTCTCGTTTAATAATTCCTTAAAGCTATTCTGCTTGGAACCGGTATTGTCTTTTTTGGGATTTTCCATTGTTAATACATTTTATTAGTATTTCTTTAATCTTAATATTATACATAAATTTTTATTAAGCTTTGAATCAATCTTATTTTAAAGACTTTTATTTAACAAATTATAAGACTAAATTTTAACCACTGATTTATATGGAGACGAGAGGGCAAAATAAGTTTACCCTATTTTATTTGCTCTATTTTATATTTTTAAATATAATCTTGACGACAGATGTAGGTTTTACAGCTCCATTAATTGCTAAAATCGCTCTTTATTTTGGAGTTGAGAGAATTTACGTATCGTGGCTAATTTCCATAATGGCGATAGCGTCTGCGGCGTTTTTACCCGTATGGGGCGTAATTGCCGACATAGTTAATCGCGTGAAGTTAATTTTTATTATTGTATTATCTGGTGCTTTTGTCAGTTTCTTGACGATCTTCACAATTTCTTTTCACGCAGATTTTTGGATATTTGGGGTGATGAGATTCTTAGCAGTTGTCATAAATGCCTCATTAGGACCAGCCGTGTTTTCCTTATTAGTTGATTTAGTTCCTTCGAAAAATAGAGGTGCTGTGATTGGTTGGATGGGAATAGCAGGAACGGCTGCTGTAGGCTTAGGTTACATTGTGTCCGGAATAATACCACCATTAATATACGGATCTGACTTTCCTTTGGAATTCCCATTTTGGTTTGATTTTTTTGCTGGATTATTTTTTTGTGGATTGACATTTCGATTGAAAGAACCAAAAAGGGGTGGGACAGATGAGGGTTTAAGAGAATTATATGAGAAGGGAGAGACATACACTTATACGCTTACTTTCGATGGAGCTTTGGATTTTTTTAGAAATCCTTTAAATCGGAAAATGTTCGTTTTTCAGTTCTTAATATTCACAGTTAATACGATGTTGGGTACTTACTTCATTACTTTCTTAGAAGTACAACACGGAAGAGAACCAATGTTTGGAACGATATGGATGTTTATTATTTTTGGAATACAATTGGTTGGACAAATATATTGGGGGGGTCAAGGCGATAAAAATTTTCGCGAGAAAAAAGATGGTCGCTTATTAACAATGATAAAGTCGTCAAGCATTGCGTTATGTTTTTTAATTCCCGTTTTTCTAGTGCCATTTAATTTTAATGGAGGAGTTGGACTATTTTACTTATTTGCACTCATTTTGGCAATTGGATCTTTCTTTGGAGTAGGAGTCAATCCAAATTCAGGAGTGGTAGTAGCCGATCTTAATTTCCCAGAAGTGAGAGCCACAGTTAATTCCTTAATGTTTTTAGCTCACACTGCCGCACTCGCTATTTCCGCACCTTTATTTGTAACAATTGCAGAAAGCACTCCGTTGAATTATTCTGGGACTTATTTTATGTATATCTCAATCTGCCTTCCTTTAGCATTGTTAATATTGTTATCAATGAGGAAATCGATAATTCCTGGGATCGAGAAAATACAGGTGGAACTACAGAGGCGTACTGAATTTTAATTAAGTAGGTGTTTTTTAATCTTGCCCATCGTCCATCCTAAGATCGTTCCTTGATGATGTAGAAAGCCGTGCCCTCCTTTTTCAAAGACTAGGCAATTCTCGTCTGGTAAATCCAACGCCTCCTTTAATTTTAAAAACGATTCGTAGTGAACGGCAGTATCGTCTTTGGTTTGAAGTAAATATACTCGGCTTCTCAGGCGTTTGTATTTTGGGTCATTAAATTGATGGTAATTTAAGTTTGCTAAATCGTCTATGTCTAGCTTAATGAATTGACAAAATTTTTTAAACCACCAGGGAATTTTCTTTTTAATTTTTTCCATTTCTTCTTTATTTTCGATTAATCCGACAGCCTGTCCAATAATCAACTTAATTCTCTCGTCAGTAAAACCTCCGTATACAACCGTAAACGCGCCAAGGCTCCCGCCAAAGAGTCCAATCTTGTCTGTTTTAATGTCCTCTCTAGAGATTGCATAATCAATCATTTTTTTCAAGGTTAAAATGGATCGGGTGGGGGATCGTATTTTTGATTCTGGGGTTGTTCCATGCGATTTTCCAACTTTCCCAGGGTGATCAAATAAAAAAGCTTTAACTCCAAACTTAACTAACAACGATCCCATGCCATACAAATTCATGTGCTTCCCTCCACCGCCAGTAAGAAGGAATACCAAGGGTGTATTTTCGTTGAATTGATTGCGCGACAATAATTTACCATGAACATCAAAACCTAATTCATCAATGTATAATTTGATATTTTCAGTCAATAAGTCAGGAAATTCCGTTTCGATCTGTCCCCATATCGCTTGAAAAAAAGCACCAAGATTCCAAAAAAGGTAAGCCCACGCTATAAAGAAGAAAATCTGCCCAAGAAATCTTATAATATTTAAAACATTAGGATCAATTACAATTGGAAAAAAGACCGCCAATATAGTCGATATTATTGAAGGAACTAGTAAAACGAGAAAGATTAGTACTTTCTTCATATTTATTAGTGAAATTATGTTATTAAAAATATTTTTGTAAAGGTGTGAATAATTTCTAAGAATGAAGTAGAAACTAAGCATTTAAAAATCACTCTTGAACAAAAGGGCGGATTTGATTCTCAATTAATAGAAATCAAGGATGGAACAAAGCACATTCCAATTCTTGGAAGCCATAATGGACAAGGAGTGCTATCTTTCATTGATCGTGAAAAAATTTCTTTCAAACCTATAGCATATAGGGATAAAGAAGGTAGCAAGATAACTTACGAATTTATTAACCTTAGCAGTTGCGTTAATTTGGAAATAGATGTTGTTAGAGAAGATTTAATTAATTTTAAATATTCGATAACAAGTAAAATTAAATTGAAATTAAGCAAACTAATCGCAAATTACGCGATTTTTTTGGGCGCCGAACCCGAGTTTACTTGGGTTCCTCATCTTCGTCCCAAAGAGAATTATGTTATGGGGGATCATGTTTTTCGCTCGCCAGCTATAATCTACAAGAAGGGAAAATACTCGTTTGCATTTATTCCAGATATTAAACTCCTAGCGGAAAACAGACCATTTCAGACTATAATGGATCTAAATTTAAAATCAGTAAAATCTACTGGTTATCCCAATATTTATTACGGTTTTGGCCGTTATAAGCCCGTCGAGCATATATTATTTCGTCATAATCCAAAAAAGAAACTGAAAATTAATGCGAACACGGAATTAGTTTTGGGATACTATATTAAAATTTTTAATGGTTCCTCTATTGATGATGTTTTACAAGAGATAAATTCCTTTTTATGGGAGAACTTTGGTAGAGAATTATTGTATGAAAATTGTAATCCTCAAGTTATTTCGTACGATAAATGTGTTGACGAGGGTTTTAAAGCAATTGTAGAGCGTCATAAAGTATGGGGCAATTTCAAGATTAACAATAACGAGTGTGGTGGATTTTGGCACACCTCGTGGTTAGGTAGGAAGAAGACTAGAATAAGATTCGTGGATCCAAAGAAATTTAGCATAGAAAAACAGATGAAAAAGAATGCACAGAGATTAGTAACTCGAGAGACGAGGTTGAGCAGATTTATTATGTACTTTACTAATCGACCATTTTGGCTCAAACTTTTTGATAAAGTTACGCGTCGTTTCGCAATAATACAAAGACACGCGGAAATAATGAATAACGCGTGGTTTCTTAACATTAGGTCCGGTTACGCTTTTAGTTTTTTTGGAAGATTGTGGAAAAATGAAGATTTGGTAGATAAGGGCAACCGAACCTTGAACACGGTTTTGAGCTTGCCTCGAACGAGAGGAATATTTCCATCAATGATACTACCTACTTCAATTGATGGATCTGAATATTGCACAATTAACGGAATAAAGGCTTTTACATATGTCGACGACTTCAATACCGTTGACGCGTCGCTTAGCATGTACTGGGCATTAAAATTTCACCAAGATTTTGAACCTAATGAAGATATAAAGGAAAAATCTAACGAGCTCTTTAAATTGATTGAAGAAATCCAGTTAAAAAATGGAGCAATACCTGTGTTTATAAGCTTTGAATCGAACGGAAAAGAACCTTTGATAAGGGATATTTTAATTAATTCTGCGAGTTCTGGTGCCCCGTTAATGTTCTTAATGGAGTACTACAAAGTTTCAAAAAATAAAAAAATAATACCAGTAGCAAAAGAAATTGCTGAATACTTACAGCGCGAAATTATCCCAGAGAATAAATGGCACGATTTTGAGCCTTTTTTCTCGTGTACTCACCTTCCCTTAGATTATTACGACAATTACACGAAAAGTCATGTTATGAACGCTCTGTGTATTTATTGGTGTGCTGAAGGTTTTAAAGAATTATACAAAATCACGCAAGAGAAGGATTATTTAAAAACGGGTGAGCGTGTATTATCGGTTTTATCACTTTTTCAGCAAGTGTGGAACATGCCCTATATCAGTTATAACACTTTTGGAGGTTTTTCTTCCCAAAATGCTGACGCGGAACTTTCAGATACGCGCCAAGCGTTGTTTTTACGCGTTTACATGGAATATTACTTAGAAACCGGTAAGAAGGAATATATGGAACGAGCGATTGCAGCGTTAAGAGCTTGTTGGGCTATGCAATTGGTTAGAGAACTCGAGGACCAATGTCCCGGTAACTTAAAGGGAATTAAAACCGTTGATGGTGTGGATAGAGGAAGTGTCACTGAGAATTATGGTCATTCAGGTTATGATTTTCGAGTTCCAGGTTTTATGATGCTTGATTGGGGGGTTGGTTCTTCAGCTTCTGCAACGGCATATGTAAAAAAGCATTTTGGCGACCTATTTATAGATTTTAAGGAGAAGATGGCTTGGGGTATTGATGGATTAATTGTCAGGAAATTTGATTATATAGATAAAAAAATCATAATTGATTATGAGAAAATTCCGGATAAAAAATATATCTTGGTGAAAGCGAGAAATCCTCCAGACGAAAATTCAGAACTAATTATGAACAATGTGTCTATAGGGTTAAAAGGAAAGAAAAATTTTGAGAATGGTTTCATTATTTAATAACATCTAAACAAGAACGATTAAACAAGAAAAGAGTGGACCTGGGGGGAATTGAACCCCCGACCTCTTGAATGCGAATCAAGCGATCTTCCACTGATCTACAGGCCCTAATAATGTTCTTTTCTTATTTTCAATGTGTGATGATAAATAATACTACGGTATTTATGTTTAAATTATTAGAATTAATAAGTGTAAGAAAAATTAAATTTTTTATCAAAAATTGCGATTATTTTTACAACGACGTATTCTGAATTATCACTATGATATCCGAATTAGAAAAATATCAAATTTATAAAAAGAGAGTAAGAAAATATATCTTATTTGATATAATACTGACCCCCATTGTTACTTTTTTAGCTAATTTCTTGCCTTCCATACTGAAGGATTATATTTTAGCGACATTTTTTTTATTTTTTGGAGTGGTTCCTTATTTAATCGGTCTCAATCTTACAATCGTTCATGTATTTTTGGTTTTTCGCTATAGTACGGATAGAAAGTATAAAAAAAATGTAAAGATATTTGGAATTGTTGAGCTTATTGCAGCTCCATTATTGGTTTTCCTCTATGTTGTTTTTAGTGATACCTTATCAATATCGAATATTTTTAACGCTTTTTGTTTTACTTATTGGTTTGGATTTATAATACCTTACATTAACATGATTATAAACACTTTAATTCATATATATTTAATTCAAACATCGAAAAAAGAGAATTACAACAATTTATGAAAACTTCTGGGGCAATATCTAAATAGATTGCATGATTATAAGAATTAAACTTATTATAAAAATATTCAAATATAATTAATTATGTTGAAAAAATTAATTATTGAGATTCCATTCTCATAACTAAATATAAGAAATTAATTATATACAAGGCTTATTTGAATTAGAAATAATGTCAAAAAATACATCCTTTCCCAAACGGTATAATTTTTCAGAAATCGAAAAAAAGTGGATCGAATACTGGAAAAAAGAAAAAATATACGCTTTTGATCAAGCTAAAGAAGGTCAGATATTATCCATTGACACTCCACCTCCGTTTACAAGTGGAGATTTGCATATGGGGCACATATTAAACCATTCGTGGATCGATTTTGTTGCGCGGTTTCGAAGAATGCGAGGGATTAATGTATATTTTCCTCAAGGATACGATTGCCATGGGCTTCCCACTGAATTAGCAGTTGCTGAAGAGTACAAAATTGATAAAAGTGATCGGGATAATTTTCTTAAAAAATGCATAGAATGGACTGAAGATTGTATTAAGCAAATGACGAGGCAATTTGATGAATTAGGATATTCTACCGATTGGAATTATACTTATAGGACCATGGACGACTCTTATAAGAGACAAGTTCAGGAATCCTTATTAGATTTTTATGAGAAAGGTTGGTTATATAGAGAAAAGCATCCTACGCATTACTGTATGAATTGCCAAACATCTGTTGCAAAGGCAGAGGTTGGATACATAGAGGAACCCGGAAAATTATGGTATATAAAGTTGCCTATCGCGGAAAGAGAAAACGAGTACATTACGATCGCAACTACGAGACCGGAATATATGGAAGCTTGCGTTGGTGTATTCGTTCATCCAAACGACGAGCGTTATTACCATTTGTCCGCTGCAAAAGTAGAAATTCCTTTTACGGATCGCGTTGTTGAAATCGGTATGGATAGGGAAGTTGATATGAATTTTGGCACGGGAATAGTTTATTGCTGTACCTACGGAGATGAAACTGATATTAGGTGGAGGTTAGAACACCATCTTGAAGAAATAACTATTTTTACCGACGATGGACACATGAACGAAAATTCTAAGTATAGGGGTTTAACGATTTTAGAAGCGCGAGAACAAATCGTTAAAGACCTGGACGAGATGGGTTTATTAGAGAGAATAGACGAGTATGAGCATAGGATTGTCGTACATACTGAAAGGTCTTCTTGCAAGAAGCCAATAGAATACTTACCTGTTCCGCAATGGTTTATTAAAGTTCGGG
>JAHQWX010000073.1 GCA_029856375.1 Promethearchaeia archaeon
ATCAGAAAGAGACTTCGTAATTCCAATAGATTTCAGAATAGAAAAATTTGATGGAAATTCTTGCGGAGCCAATTGTTATTTAAGTAAAAATAGACCTCAATTTAAATTTAAAAAAGATTAAGCTTTTTCGCTCTGAGTCTCGAGAATTCTCTTAATTCTTCTTACGCACTTTTCTCCACAGCCTTCTTCTTCAGTTGGATTTTGATCTTCGATCCTGAAATCTACGGGTAGAATAAAATCCTTAGCCATATCTACAACGATCTCCATTACTATATTGGAAATGTTTGAATTTCTTCTGAAATGATAATTAACCATGGTATCGAGTTTATCGAGGGAAGAGCTCGTTAAAAGTAGATATATGTTATTTTCTCCACTAAGCTTAAAGCAATTAATAATAAAAGGGCATTCCTTAGCCATTAAAAATATCTCTTCTGGATCCTTAGTTTTTAAAGTAACGCTGGCGAGATATAAACCAGATACTTGCTTGAAATTGACTCCTCGCTTAACTGCAAGTAGTCCTCTCTCTTCTAACTTGCTGATCCTCATACCTATTGTTGGTTGACTCCTATCGACCTTCTTAGCGATTTCCATATGGGTTAAGTGAGGATTTTCTTGTAGAAGATTGATAATTGACCGATCAATATCGTCTATTTTAAATTTAGCTTCCACCATTTTTTAAACCTTTATAAAGATCTCTAAGTCTACTTATAAAATATAAGAATTCAATAATAAATTTTGTTAATATTTTTTTAAATCTTTCTCATATTAAGTTCGGTTTTATGGATTCTACCGATAAATTAAACTATATATATCAGATAGATATTAACTTATTTTATCGATAAATCCAAAATATATTCTCTAGACAAATCAGTCAAAAAGATGATAAAAGACATAAAGAAAAAGAATCGCACAAAAAAAATATGTATCTCTGCATCGCTATTATGCTTAATAGTAGTCATTAGCGTTGGTCAACCTAACTCTACGGCGCAAACGCAAACCCAACTCGATGAAATTGAAACTTATCTCGAATCAGAAGTTTTAAATTCCCTTATCCCTGGGTTAGCTGTCGGAATAGTAAAGAACGATAAAACTATTTATACTAAAGGTTTTGGCATTGCTGGACCGGGCAGAACGATGACCGCTCAAACACCCATGAGTCTTTGCTCAATTAGTAAATCGTTCACAGCAATAGGTATACTTCAATTAGTCGAGTCAGGAGCAATCCAATTAGACGCAAAGGTGAAGGATTATCTTCCGTGGTTTAAAATGGCTAATGAAAGTGCCTCTTCACAAATAACGGTTGAGCATTTGCTTTATCATATAAGTGGCATATCAACAGCATCGGGGGTTAAAAATTTTTATGGAAATGAAACTATAGAAGAATTTGTGCGAAGTCTCGAATTGGACTCGCTTCAAAGCACCCCCGGAACAAAATTTGAATACTCCAACGCCAATTATAATATATTGGGGCTTCTTATTGAAAACAGAACAGGGTTATCCTTCGAACAATATATAGAGGCTAATATTTTTAGAAAATTGAACATGACAAATTCGTATTTTTCTGAAACTGGCGCCCTAACGAGCCAACATGCAACTTTATATAGTACTTTATTTGGCGTTCATATTCCGTTCGAATTAGCTTTTAATCCAGCCTACAATCCGTCGGGTTTCATCATTTCAACGGCCGATGATATGTGTAATTATATGATTGCTCAGTTAAATGAGGGGAGATATAACAGTACTAGCTCCGTGCTTACGCCTGAAAATATGTTAAAATCGCATTTTTTGCCCGAAGATTTTGAAGGGAATACTTACTACGCAATGGGGTGGGGGAATGTAACCCTAAATGAAGTACCAATTCTCCAACATACCGGAGGTGTAGCAGGCATCACGACGAATATCATCATTGCTCCTGAAAATGGAGGAGAGGAAGGATGGGGTGTTTTTACTATGATAAATACTCAAAATGTAGTTGGCCAACTCACTTCTCACTTAACAATCGCATTCAATGTTTTAAATATGCTCATGGAGAAACCCACTTGGAGCGTAATTAGCCCTTTATTTATTTATGTTATTTTTGATATAGTTGTTGCTGTATCAATTGCGCTACATATCTGGTTATTTGTCAAATCAAAAGGAAAGACAATAAAATTAATTGCACGATATGATACTATTAAAGAAAAAAGGAAGAAGGCCTCCATAAGAATTATCATCGACTTTGTTTTAGCCATTATTATACTGGTTGGAGTTCCCCCAATTCTCGGTATCTTATTGGGAGGTGATCTGATTAGTATATTAACATTTAATCTATTAACATTGATAATTGGAATTCCAGATTTAGCGATTTTGCTTATAATTTTAGGAGCAGGATTTATTGCTGAAGGGATTTTAAGAGTTATTCTAACTAGGAAAAACCTTAAAAACTTTAGTATAGAAACAGAAGATAAAATTAATGCAGAAGCCAAATTGGAGTAAT
Source organism: Promethearchaeia archaeon (assembly GCA_029856375.1). GTDB lineage: Archaea > Asgardarchaeota > Lokiarchaeia > Sigyniarchaeales > SOKP01 > 6H3-1. Next base: position 2,477 of record JAHQWX010000073.1, read on the forward strand.
AGAGGAAAAAAAAAGAAAATTATTTATTGTTTTTATATATTCTCGGGTGCTTTCATTCCTATGAATTTATACGCTTCGGTATAATCCATAAAAGTCTGTACCTCATACCTCAATCCGTCTATACTTGTTAATTCCTCGTTGCCCTGTACTGTTCTCTTGAAAGCTTCTTCCATTTGCCCTTTTTCTGGTTTACCAATACCAATAACATGAATACCATTTGCATTAGATCGTACTAGTATGAGAAGCGTTTTACTTATAGACGGATCTGGTGGGAACTTCTTTAATATATCAAAATATTTTTTTGCCACATCATCTGACTTGTCCGTTGGATACCACATATTATTCACAAGATATACCATAAATCTCCCCTTCTTTTGAAATTAAATTAAAAACTTGGATTTTAAGCGTATAATGATTTAATTTAGGATTATTTAAATTTTTACATTTTTGTAAAAGTGATGTAATATGTAGATATTATAGAATAATATTTAGGTCTATATCTACAGTTACATCCAAATAATACAATGTTAATTTGTGATATAAGTGGAGAGGAATTATCAGGACCAGATAATTAAGCCAAATAATTTCATCAAAAGGATGCAAAGCAACGATAGCATTTTAAAATCGGGATTTGATAACGCTGTCCAACAAAACACAGAAAATAACGCCATGAAGAAGGGCGATTCTGACGAATATCTATCCGACTTATTAAATGCTTTAAAAATTAGGACTTTAGTTGTAGGAGTTGGAGGTGCTGGTAATAATACGGTTTCCCGCTTACAAGAAGGGGGACACATCGGGACTAATACCCTAAACGTTAATACAGACGCACAGGACTTATATTATAGCCATTCGAACGAGAAGTTGTTGATTGGAAAGGATATATCTAGAGGAATGGGATCCGGAAATAATCCGGAGGTTGGAAAGGAATCAGCCGAATCTGACACGGAAAGAATCAAACAATTTGTGGATGCGGATGTTGTATTTTTAACTTGCGGATTAGGGGGCGGTACTGGAACTGGAGCTTCACCAGTAATTGCACGCGAAGCGAAAAACGCTGGTGCTTTAGTTGTAACATTCTGTACATTGCCATTTGCGATGGAAGGCCAAAATAAACGAATAAGAGCTAATACTGCCTTGAACGAATTAGCTAAATATTCTGATACATTAATACCCATTCCCAACGATAGAATACTTAATTTAGTGCCGAATGTCTCGCTTTTAACCGGATTCAAGATTATGGACGAGGTTCTCGTCCGAACAGTTCGAGAGCTCGTCGGACTTGTGAACAATTGTGGCATGGTAAATTTAGATTTCGCTGATGTGAAAAATGTTCTTCGAAAGCGGGGTAAATACCCTTCGGGGGTTATTGGAATAGCAGAATCTATTGGAGATAAAACAGATCTCGTGAAAAAAACGAGACTTGCAATTCACAATCCATTGCTTGAACCCGATCCAAAACAAGTTGATAATTGCCTTGTGTCAATTTCTGGAAATCACGACATTCCACTCTCAAAGATAAATAATATTGTATCTACAGTTTCGAGTGAAATTTCGTCAAACGCTGATTTGAAATTCGGTGCGATGATTGATCCCAGTTTGGGAACGAAAACGAGGATTTTATTTTTGGGTAAAGGTCCTGTTTCTCCCTACATATTACAAGCGGAGAATTTAACGGAAGATAATCCTGGAAAAACGGTTGCCGAATTTACCATATAACTACTGGTTAAAACTCGTGCCCACATTCCGTACAGAGGGGAGCTTCCGCGTCCACGAAAGCTTTGCACTTGGGGCATTTTTTCATGGCGTAATGATCTCCCATTTCTAACACATCCTTTGCTTTTTCCGATAAGATGGTACTAGGCGTGTAATATCCTTCTCCCGTATCAAATTTGTACTCGTCAGCAATGAGTTCTTCTCGAACATTGTTGACTATATCGTGAGGTAATACTCCTGCTTGCCCAAGCTCGAAAAATTTTTCTGTAGGGATAACCAATTTCTTACCTTTTGGAGAGCAATCAGAACAACTTAGCTTAAAATTGAGGTTTTGCTTTTTATAGCCCTTAAATTCCATTTTATAGAAGTCGTTGCATTCACAAATAAACTTCTCACCCCAATTTTTTACTACTTTGCTTTTTTCGGCAAAATGAGCCCCATCAAGCCCATTTTTTAAAGGAACGAATTCTTGAGCCACAATCATATGTTTTCTTTGAAAATCTCTTACCCATTCGTCGTCTATAAGAAATCCGTTTGCCATATTGACAAATTCTTCGTTATTATAAGTTTCGATAAAATTATCGTTGCAGTTTTCGCAAAGGTACATAAGTTTTACTCCGCTCTTAGACGCTTTGAGTTTTACGATTTTGCCAAATTCGTTGCAGTTTTTCTTCTTATGTTTCTGAGTTTCGCCTAACTCTTTAATAGTTCTTAGTTCTTCTGGCATAAGTATGATTTGATTATCAATGCAAATAAATATTACTAATAAAATCTATAGGGCAATTTTAAATTGCATATAAAATTAAGCTTCATAATAACCAAATGAAAAATAAAATTTAGATTATAACTTTTTTATGAGCAACTACGATATAAAAACAATTGTCTTCGATTTGGGCGGTGTTATCTTTTCTTCGGGAACAACCCTAGCGATTAAAAAAATTTCTAATAATTTTGGGGTTGATTACAGGAAGGTATATTCATTATTTATCGACAAAACTAATCGGTTAGGATATAAATTACGCGCTGGCATCATTACTATGGACGAGTTCTTAGAAACATCTGTGAAAAAATTAGGTTTAAAGAAAAGTGATAAGGAACACATAAAAAATATTTGGTTTAACTCGTATTTACCTCACTATGGAATGATTGATCTGTTAAAAAAATTAAACAATGGATATCGATTAGTTGTCTTCAGTGGAAATGTTAAAGATAGAATAGAATTTCTCGATAAGAGATACAATTTTATGAAATATTTTGATGATAGCGTTTTTAGTTTTGATTTTCATCATAACAAGAAAGAAATTGAATTTTATGAGGAATTATTGAAACATCTCAATTGCGAACCAAAACAGGCGATACTTATTGATGACGATAAAGAAACTATTAATTTTGCACAATCAGTTGGTATAAATACAATTACTTTTTATTATCCAGAGAAACTTTTTGAAGACCTGAAAGCGTTTAATGTAAAAATTAACTAATTATAGTGAAGTATATCCCTAAAAAGTGTAAATGGTACGCTTGCTGTCCAATGAAACGCTTTTACGAGCAAGGAAAATTAGAAGAAATGTGGGTTAGGGATTATTGTTGGGCAAACAATAATGATTGCATTAGGTATAAATACGAAGAGGCAGGTGAATCGCACCCAGACAACATGCTCCCCGATGGGACGATAAGAGAAGATTTACATTAATAATAAGGGTATCAATAATCTATTTTGGCAATTAACTCTTTAGTTTAGAAGCTTAATTCGCTTCCCGCTTTTATTTCTACAAAGCTGTCGGGGTACATTTCTTTTATTTTATCAACTCGTTGCGTACAATGGCAAGGTGCTATAAGATCAACTTCTTCTAGAGAATCAAGCATTCTTGAACGATGAAAACCTCCGATAACCGCTTTTACATGTCCGAGTTTTTTTGCGTCCTCGACAAAATGTCCTAAATCGGGATGAGCACACCCCGTTATTACGACGATTTCTCCGTCTACTTTGAGAAACGCGCAAATTTCGGGAATTGGATCCTTGTCTGCTGACTTAAGCTCGTTCGATATAAGGAAATTCTCGTCAATCTCGATCATGTTCTTAACACCGATTACTTTTACCCCAGATGGTACTATTCTAGTATAAGCTTCTTTGTTCGAATCTGCGACATATACTTCTACATTTGGATTCTTCTCAAGAAGTTTTAGCAATCCACCCGAATGGTCTGGATGGTCGTGGGTTATTATAACCTTGCTGATATCTTCAAGTTTGACGTTAAACTGATCGATATTATAAGCGAGTCTATTGAAATTTGCTCCAGTATCAAAAAGTATAGTTTTTTTCGAATGATTATTCAAAATAATTGCTCCAAATCCCCAGCCCTTTTTGAAGCCTTCTAGGCAGTTGTTATCGAAAACTATTTTTATCTCAAAATTCTTGGATTCTGACATATATAAAGTAATTAAGCATCTTTTAATAAGTCGATGCAAAATTGGAATATGTCATTTTCATTAATCGATTTGTTGGGGATCATTCCTTGTCCATTATCGGGATTTCCCCCTCCATTTCCGCCGAAATTTTGGGTACATTGTTTAATTATTTGTCCAATATTAATTTTTGATTTCTCTGCAGGCTCAGGACCGAGCAATCCCAAAACAAGAATTCCCTTTTCGTTTTTACTTGTAAAAAGCGTGATTCCTTCTGGTAATAATTTAAAGATCTTAATTGATAGGTTTTTTAAGTCGTCTTGATTAACATCTTCGAAAGATTTGCTTATAAATTTAAAATCCCCTATAGATTCGGCGTTAGAGATGTAAGTTTGTATTGCTTCGTCGCTGAAAAGCTCACTAATAGTCTCTAATTTATTTTTATTTTCTTCCCATTCTGTATGAAATTTCCTTATTCTTTTTACTACGAGCTCCACTTGAGATTGTAGAGCGTCTGCGACTTCTTCTAGAATATCTCCGCTCGATTCTTCTGTGGATGTTAATTTTAAATCGTCTGGATTAATCTTGCCATTTGTCAAGGCTTTACGAGTCGACTTCCATTTATTAATTAGTTCCTTTACCCTTCCGGGAATTTTTGTTTCGGACACATTTAACATTTTTTTTAATTCTTGTAGAATTTCTCCGTAAGATTGCTTTAACTCGTGCGTTGCTTCGCCCGCAGTAAAGGTTATTCTAACGATTCCATCCTGGATTTTTTGCGATTTTAAGATTTTTATTTCGCCTGCTTCACTTGTATGGTTCAAATGCGTCCCTCCACACGCCTCTACATCCAAACTAGGTATATTAACTATTCTAACAAGTTTTCCAGGGACAGCACCACCTTGATAAATGGACATACCGTACTTTTTTTCGGCTTCTGAACGAGGCAGGAACGACAGATTTACTTTATAATCATTTTTGACAATCTCGTTAGCCCTTTTCTCGATTTTATCTAAATCTTTATTAGAAATATTTTCGAAATGAGTCACATCTAAATGGGCTTTATTCAAGGATTTTTTTGCTCCTGCCTGATTGATGTGATCACCCAAGATTTCTCGAGCTGCAGCATTTACTATATGTGTTGTAGTGTGGTGTTGAGCTAATTGCCTTCGCCAATTTTTATCTACAACTATTTCAACTGCGTCACCCTCCTT
>JAHQWX010000074.1 GCA_029856375.1 Promethearchaeia archaeon
TATCTTTCTTTGCTAAACACTCGCCACATCTATATCGGGTGACTTCCACATTAATATCTTCGTAATTAGATGCTGGATATCCGTAATATACCCACAAAAAACTACAAATTTGCATTCGGTCGCCAGGCGCAATTTTCTGTTCAATACCTTTCTCACTTATAAAAAATACTTCGCCCGGTCCAAGGTATTTTTTTATTTTGTACCGTAGATTCGGAAATGCACAAGTTTCCATTGCAACGGCGTAAGAATCGGGTTTTTCTCCGATGATTAGAGGCGTCCTACCGTATTTATCTCGGACTGCATAGATACCCTCGTCGGTTAGTATAAGCATCGTACAAGAGCCATCAATCATATCTTGGACTTTCTGAATTCCTTCTTCAAAGTTAGCGCCTTGGCTAATGATTGTTGCAACCATTTCCGTGGGATTGATTTCTCCTCCATGCATTTCTGAGAAATGAGATCCATTCTTTAACGCTTCCTTCGCTAGTTCTTCTAAATTGTTAACTCTTCCGACAGTAGCAATAGCGAAAACGCCTAAGCGTGAATTAATAATCAATGGTTGATCGTCGTAATCGCTGATCACTCCGATGCCCTTATTTCCGTGCATTTTACGAATATCCTTCTCAAACTTCGACCTGAATTGAGATGTCGTGATATCCTTAATAAACCTTTGAAAACCAGCAGCGTTCTTTACGGCTAATCCACCTCTAACTGTTCCCAAATGGGAATGATAATCTGTCCCGTAAAAAAGTTCCTCCACACAATCAGTTTTTGAAAAGACTCCGAAAAGACCGCCCATAATGCATAAACCTTAAAATATTAATTGTTAATTTGAACAAATACTATTAAACCCAATTATTAATCAGATATGATTTGAAAAAGCCAACTGGTATTAAATTAATATATCTCTAGAGAATAATAAGAAAAATGAAATTATGAATATTTCTATATTAATTTATAAATATTACAGACAAATTCAAATTAGAGTGTGAAAAAAATGGCTGATTATATTTTATGTTTAGACGTGGGTACCACGAATATCAAAAGTTTTCTTTTCGATAGAAACGGCGAAATCGTCGCCCAAGCAAGAAGAAGACCTAAATACATCATGGAAGAGCCGGGACAAGTAGAGCAAGACCCGAAAGAAATTTGGGAAATGAGCAAGCAAGTTATAGAGGAAGTAATTAATTCTAAAAATCTAAAAGCAGAAAAAATCGATTCGATTGCTATAACTACTCAGCGAGGGTCTTTTTGCCTTTGGGATAAAAATTCGGGGAAAGTTCTGTCAAATATTATTACTTGGCAAGATAAAAGGTGTGCAGGCTATGTGGAAAAGAAAAACAAATCGTTTCTAATGAAAATTATTAGGGGTTTAACAAAAGTAATTTATCTCTTTACTCGAAACACCAAAATGCTTACTGCTTCAATGTTATATTACACAACTGATCATGCAACTGCAAGAACGGGATTTTTGTTAAAAAATAATCCAGAGCTTGCAGATAAAATCAAATCTCCAGACACTTCCATCGTTTGGGGTACAATTGACACCTGGATATTGTGGAATTTAACTCAAGGAGAAATTCACGCGACCGATTATTCAAATGTATCTTCAACGGGACTTTTAGACCCTTTCTCGCTTAAATGGAATCCTTTACCATTAGGTGCTTTTAATATTCCAAAACATATTCTACCCGAGATAAGACCAACCAGAGGGGACTTTGGGACAACTAAATTGTTTGGGGATGGAGAAATTCTAATAAAATCAATAATGGCGGATCAACAAGCCTCCTTATTCGGGCAAGGGTGTCTAAATAAGGGTGAAATGAAGGTAACGAATGGAACAGGTTCATTCGTTGATATTAACACGGCTGACGCTCCATATGCCTCTAAAAGGAAACTCTATCCTTTAATTGCTTGGTTCACAGAGAAGGAAGTTGAAGAAATTGACGATGAAGGAAAAACTATTAAAAAAATTGTAGGAGCACCAACATATTTGCTTGAAGGAGTATCTCACAATACTGGAAACATCGTTGATTGGATACAGCAAGAACTAAATCTCTACAATAATCCTGAAGAAACCGAAAAAATGGCTTTAAGCGTGGAATCTACTAAAGGCGTTTATTTCTTACCAAGTTTTACTAGTGGGATTTCGTTTCCTTATTGGGATCCAACCGCAAGAGGGTGTCTTTTCGGCGTATCCTTAGAGACAAAGAAAGAGCATATAGTTCGAGCTATTTTAGAGGGAATTTGTTTTAGAATAAAGGATATCGTCGATGGAGTCATTCAAGATACAAAAATCAATGTTGAAAAAATTAAAGCCGACGGTGGAGTTTCTCAAAACGAGTTTGTTTTACAATTTCTTAGCGACATTCTAGGACTTGAAGTTGAACATTCTTCTAATTTAGAAACAACTGCTCTTGGAGCTACATTTATGGCGGGTTTAGCAAGTGGTTTTTGGAAAGATGAAAATGAACTCTTACAAATCAGAAAAGTAGATAAAACCTATAAACCACAAATTAGCGATGATGCTCGCAAAAAACAATACTCAAATTGGAAAAATATAATAAAGCGTTCCTTAAATTACGATATTGGATAATTTAATTTTTAATTAATTTCTTTTTTTTTTACTACTAAAAAATAAGTACCTTCTATTCTAACTCTTTTGTGTTAATAACTCAATTAAACGCACTTATAGCCAAGTTAAAACAATTATTTTTAAATCTAATTATTTACTCACATTTTAATTGAGTAGTTAATTATTTTTGATCATTGGGTAATAAAAAATTAATATTTCACGAAACGCGCAACATCGAAGAAGATTCAATATGCCATTTTTCAAAAATAAAGACGGTTTAAACATCTATTACGAAGATATTAATCCGGATCCCAAAAATTTCCCAATAATTTTTCTGCATGGGCAGGCTTCTTCCGCAATTTTTTTCAAAAATCAAATCGCTTTCTTAAAGAAGAAAAAATTCCGATGCATTCCAATTGATCCAATAGGTCTCGGACGTAGCGTCAAACCTGTAAGCGTTCATATCGACGATCATCTAAGAGATACATACCTACGAGATATAGAAGACTTAATAAAAACTTTAAAAGTTAACGAGAATTTCGGGATTCTCGCACATTCGTTATTGGGGGGAATGATAGCGCAGTTACTAACAAAGAAATTCTTCGATAAAACTAAGTTCTTAATTCTTCTTAACACTGGCGATTTAATGATCGATAACGATATACGCAACAGTTTTTGGAACATTCTTCCATATCATATTCGGATGAACTTCTTAGATATCGTGGAAAATTCTTTTGAAGATGTATTGGATCGTACAATTCCCTTCATAAAACTAGCTCTTAGAGAAGCTTCGGAAGACCAACAATATAGCGACCAAGAATTGGATCAAATTATCGAAAGAGAAATCTTTGATATGGTATCTGAATGCAGAGATTACGATCCTTCAGACATTTTATGTCCAACTCTAATTATAGGAGGAAACCTAGATAATTTCGCACCAGTGAGCTTGTCTAAAAATTTAGCCGAAAAAATACCAAATTCGGAATTAATTTTAATTGAATTCGCTGGCCATCTCGCTCCTTCTCAAATCTATAAAGAAATAAATAGCTACATTAACAACTTTCTTAAAGACATTACCCTATAATAAATGCATTTAATTTGTATTAAAAATAAATATTTAATATGAATTCAGATATTTGTGATGCTAACAAGACTATCGATTTTTTTAAAAAAGAAGTAGAAGAATTCGTAAAAAATAGGCAATGGTCTAAGTATCACACCCCTAAGGAGTTAGCACAAGCTATATCGATAGAAAGCGCAGAATTAATGGAACTATTTCTATTTAGAAATTATGCCTTAGAAGAAATATTAAAAAATCCCGAATTGCTCTCAAAAATCTCTGATGAAATATCTGATGTTTTCATATATCTTCTCAGTTTTGTAAATGCATTAAACTTAGATTTGACTACTGCATTTCAAACAAAAATGGAAAAAAATCGCAAAAAATACAATCTTCAAGAATTTTCTAATGGTTTTTATAAAAAAAAGTAAAAATATTCGATTTAACCGACAATACAGATAATTTCATGTTAATAAAATATTTTTTAAAGTAGAAATAATAACTTTAGATAACAATGATTGATGAGATTCTTCAAAAGCAGATAAAATTCACCATAGATAAAACTAATTTTCCAAACTTAGGGAGTAGATATCAAGGAAAAGTAAGAGATAATTATTCTAAAGAAGGTATTAGAATTATTATTGCCACTGACAGATTGTCCGCGTTTGATAGAGTAATTACTACTATTCCTTTTAAAGGACAAATTTTAAATCAAATTTCCTCTTTCTGGTTCGAAAAAACTCAAAATATATCTAGAAATCACTTAATTTCGGTGCCAGATCCTAATGTATCTGTAGTGCACGAATGCGAAACTGTACCAATTGAGATGGTGATTCGAGGGTATATTACAGGTAGCCTATGGCGATCTTATCAAAAGGATAGAGTATTTTCGGGGATTGAGTTTCCGGCAGGTCTTATAAAGAATCAACGACTTGACGAACCAATTATAACGCCATCCACGAAAGCCGAGCACGGCCACGACATCTACATTTCGAAGAAAGAAATTTTAGAAAAAAATATGGTACCTAAATCAGTCTACGACCGAATGGAAGAAGCAACAATCAAATTATTTGAATTCGGACAGAAATTCAGTCAAGAAAACGATCTTATAATGGTTGATACTAAATACGAGTTTGGAATAAAGGAAGGAGAATTAATGGTCATTGACGAAATTCACACACCCGATTCTTCAAGGTTCTGGATTGCCAATACTTATGAGGAGTTATTTAGTGAGTCAAAAGAACCCGATATTCTTGATAAAGAGTTCTTTAGGGGATGGTTAATGGATTCTTTTCCTGATATCTTTCCTGATATTAGACCTGATCAAGATATTCCACCAATACCAGACGATATAAAAGTTAAATTAGCAAAAAGATATGTAAATAATTTCGAGAAGATAACCGGGTTTCAATTTAAACCAGAAGGCGGAGAAGATCTAATCGAGAGATTACAAAATAATCTGAAGGGTGCGGGTTATTTGTGAAGTTTTTATTCTTTAATAAATCTAAATAAAAACAATTATAATATTTCGTAAATTATCATTAGCTTAAGAGAATAGGAAAAAAATAGGAACAGTATGGAATATATAGTAGAAGTTGTTTTGGAAAATAAACCTGCCGCCAGAGATCCAGTTGGTTCTACTATCCAGAAAGATCTAATGGCAAAGCAAGGGTTCGATATGGTTACTAATGTCAGAACTGGACAATACTTAAGAATTTATATCAATGCTCAGAGCGAAAAAAACGCCGAAGAAATCGTAGAAAAAATGTGTAACGATTTAAGAATTTTTAATCCAGTTACTCAGAATTTAACAGTTTTAAATGTGAAAACAAAATAAAACACATTCTCACTTAAAATATGACCATCAGAATCGCTGTTATCCAATTTCCAGGATCTAATTGTGATCTCGATACAGTTCATGTATTAAAAGATATTATTGGCGTTGAAACCGATCTGGTTTGGCATAATAGTTTTAAAGAGGGTAAATACGATGGATGCATCCTTCCAGGTGGTTTTTCGTTTGGAGATTACTTAAGAGCGGGTATAATCGCTGCCCATAGCCCAGCTATGAAAGAAGCGATGAAAATGTTGAAAGATGGACGCCCAGTTCTAGGTATTTGTAATGGATTTCAAATTTTAACGGAAGCTGAATTTCTACCAGGAGCGCTTCTAAGAAACGATTCTCTAAAATTTGAATGTTTTTGGGTCCATATTAAAGTTGAAAATAATAAAACTGCCTTTACAAACCAAATGGAAAAGGATAGTGTTTTGGATGTCCCTATTGCTCATGCTGAAGGGAGGTTTTACCACGAAAACTTAAAAGAATTATACGATAACGATCAAGTTATCTTTAAATATACAACGAGAAATGGCGATCAGACAGAAGAATCCAATCCAAATGGTTCTTTGGATAATATTGCTGGAATATGCAATCTTGAGGGCAATTGTGTTGGTTTGATGCCACATCCGGAAAGAGCTTCTGAAACCATTCTAAGCCCCTTTCAGACTGCTCACGGTAAGTACTTTTTTGAATCAATGATAGATTTTATAAAATCTAAGAAGTGATTACAAGAATGCCCCAAGTTGGAGAAGATAATAATAAAGTTGAGGTTGATCTCACAGATGAAGAGATTAAAAAAATTAAATCACTGCTTGGAAGGAACGCTTATAATACTGAATGGGGTATGTTCGATGTTATGGGTAGCGAACACTGCTCTTATAAATCGTCCCGACCAAAGCTAAAACTTTTTGAACCAGCTGAGAAAAACTACGATCATGTGCTTGCAGGTCCCGGACAAGATGCTGGAGTTGTTGAAATTGGTGATGGTTATTGCATTGCTTTTAGAATTGAATCGCACAACCATCCTTCTGCAATAGAACCCTACCATGGAGCAGCGACAGGAATCGGCGGAATAATCCGGGATATTCTCTGTATGGGTATGAGGCCGATTGCTTTATTAGATCCTTTAAGATTTGGTAAATTAGAAAACAATCCACACTCTCAATGGTTATTAAAATATGTAGTGAAAGGCATTGCAGATTATGGGAATTGTACAGGTATACCAACTATCGGTGGTGAAGTCGAATTTGATGATAGTTATGAACATAATTGTCTTGTAAATGTTGCTTGCATTGGTATTGGTAAGTTAGAAGATTTAGCACCTAGTAGAGCTAGTAAACCAGGAGATTATGCGGTATTGATGGGAAACTCTACGGGACGAGATGGTATTCATGGAGTCACTTTCGCTTCAAAAACATTAACAGACGCTTCAGAAGAAGATAGACCTGCAGTGCAAATAGCAGATCCCTTCTCTAAAAAGTTAATTATTGAAGCTACCGTTGAAGCGGTAAAAACTGGATACATCAGAGGATTAAAAGACTTAGGTGGGGGCGGTCTATCGTGCGCTTCAAGCGAATTAACTGGGGATGGTGGTACTGGTCTTGAATTTGATGTGAATAAAGTATTCAGAAGAGAACCAAATATGACACCGTTCGAAGTGATGCTCTCAGAATCACAAGAACGAATGTTGTTTATTGTAAAATCTGAAGGCTTGGAAACCGTGTTAAATGTCTTCAAGAAATATGAAGTAAATCACGCAATTCTAGGTAGAATTGATGATTCCAAAATCTTGAGAGTAAAAGATCGGGAGAAAACAGTCGTAGAATTAGATCCTACATTATTGTCCGACTTTCCAGTAATTATAAGAGAAGAAACTCGTCCCGGAAACTTAGATGCATTATTAAAGCAAGAAACTCCAAATCGAAATTTAGATTTAGACGAAATTGCGTATCGCCTAATCGGTTCTCCAAATATATGCAGCAAGGAATGGATATATAGACAGTACGATCACGAAGTTGGAGTGAGATCCGTGATAAAATGTGGTGAAGGCGATTCTGGAGTATTACGAATTATAGGAACTGATAAATACATATCTGCCAGCGTGGGATGCAATTCTAAGCATTGCTATCTCGATCCATACGAAGGTGCTATAGGGGCAGTTGTAGAGGTTGGTTGTAATAT
>JAHQWX010000075.1 GCA_029856375.1 Promethearchaeia archaeon
CTCCTCGATTTTATTTATTATTTTTTTGTAAGTGTCAGCAGTTCTATTATCTTTCTTAGTGTTTATATTTTCAACAATTAAGCCCTTGATATTTTCTCTTGGAAAGGGCGATTTTGCGATAATCACTTTGCTTTCTTTTCCGGATTCGTTGAAGCCCATGAGGTTCGTATAAACATACGCGTTAGCAGTACCCGAAAGGTTTAGCGAACAATAAGCCTCTCTGAAAATTGGGACGCTTATTTCTCGAGGATCTAGTGCAACGATTTCAATTGCGATATTTCTTCTCTCTTCTCGCGTTCTCAAGCTATAACAGAAGAAAAATCGCTCGCTATTTAGCACATCTACCCATTTTGCCCAGAAATTCACAACCGATCCTATGTAATTACGCTGTACTAAACCCTTACTTCCTTTTATTTCAAAGACCATCTCACCAAAATCTTTTAATTCCTTTAAGAAATTTTTGAATTGGTTTAAATCATCAATTCCAACTCTCACATACATTTTCTCAAGGAAGTATTCCGGATCAATTTCTTTCTCTTCGACCTTCAAAGTTTTTTTCTTTTTATCTAGATGTTCGATAAGAATTCGTACAAATCGTATCATTTCTTGTGGTGCGTTGTAAGTATCTAAATCACCTAAAGCAAACTTCAAAATAAATGGTGTTAATCTCTCGGAATTAACTTCTGTAGCCATATGGATTATGTTGTGACATTCGTCGTTAATCAGAATACAATTCGAAAAATCGGTTTCTAAGAGCCCTAAAAAAATTTCTTTGATATCTGGATTAAATATCCACTGATAAGAGCAGATAATTACATTCACCTCTTGTAACAAATATTTACTCAGGAAGTAAGGGCAGTATCCTTTCTCAGTACAAAATTCAATGATTTGATCGGCATTACTTGGTTGATTTAGGAGGTAGCTTGCGATTATCTTAACATCTCCAGTCTGTCCGAGTTCTCTCGTAAGTTTGTTAAAAAATTTACAATTTTTATTCCTCCTAAGATCTCTACATACGGCAATGCTATCTCTAGGATTCAATTTTAAATTTAAGAGAGTTTTATTAAGACACATTTCATGCCTCCCTTTGATACTTATTCCGTTAATTAGTTGTTCCGAATTATTTTTTTGTAAAAATGTAAAGATCTTCTGTAATTCTTTAACTGCTCTGAAATTTTGCGAATGAGTTCTACATAAGTATATTATTTTTAACTCTTTTTTGAGAGCTAATGGTAATAGACTACTCAACGCGATGATTGTTTTTCCTGTACCGTTAGGGGCGACTAAAAGGATATTTTTTTTATCATTTGCACAAGTTCCTATCTCTCTTATAATTTTTTCTTGCCCTTCTCTGAAGTTTTCGTATGGAAAAAAGGATATATAGTCGTTTGCGATTACTACACACCGTTCGTGAACTAATATTTAAATAAATTATATGTGCGTTTAAAATATATTCACTAATGGGCTATTAACAAAGTGAAAAATTAATATTCTAAAAATATATCAAAGAATGTAGATGACTGAAAAATTTCATTTAAACTCAGTTCAGCTTTTATTTCATAAAGATATTTTACTAAAGATTGGTATTTTTGCGATTGGATTTATTTTAATTCTAGTACAGAATTGGATATCACTCTCCTTAATCTTGTGTCCTCTTATTTTGTTTGGTTTCTCTCTTTTTTTCCAGATACTGTTTCATAATGCAACTATAACTGAACTTAAGGATTCAGTTATTTTATATAGTCCCTTTGGAGAAGTAAAGAAAATCTCAGATATAGTTTTAATATTTTCTTATGTTGAATTAATTCTAGTATTCTTTATGGGATACGACTCTTTAATTCACCCTCAATTAATTGATAATTACTTTTTACTCTTCTTAACACCAACGATCTTTCTTTACGAGTTCGGATTTTTTCTAGTTTTAAATAAGTCATTAAATACCGCAAAAATCGAGATATCGCTTAACAATAAAGAAAACAACCATATTGACAAATCAAGTGAAGATAATGGATTTTTCTTGTCATTCATAAAATTTAATCGATTTAAAACGCTTTCTCTTTTAAACATAACGTCTTTTGTTGTTATTTTAGCGTTAACCTTGAGTCTAAGCTATTTGTCTTTTCTGGGGTTAATTCCCGGGCTTTATTTCTATCATCCAGGAACTGGATTAGAAGGATCGCAACCTGTTGTTATCTCTTTTATGCTCTATATAGGAATAATTTTTCATCCAATATTTTCTGGTTGGATATTTTATCAAATTTATAAAGAAATCGTCAATTTTTCAGAAGAATCTATTGAAAGAACCACTAAAAATTTACCCGAGGACGTAAAGAAAAAAGTTTTATTCAATTTATCAATTTATCGCAGTTGAGCGATACATTTAAGTATATAAAGCTAGATAAATAAATCATAAAAACACAAAAAAGAGTCTTAAACATACAGCTGGCAAAAAAATGGTCAAATCTTACTTTTTTAAAATTATCGTCGTGGGCGATGGAGGGGTTGGCAAAACAACTATGGTCAAGCGATTATGTTACGGTAAATTTATTCCCCAGAAAATAACAATTGGGACCGATCTCGCGATGTACGATTTGACACTAAACAATACGCTGTATAAATTACAGTTATGGGATTTTGCTGGCGAGAAACGATTCCGCTTTTTTCTTCCTTCTTATTGTAGGGGGGCGGATGCGTGTATTTTTGTTTTTGATCTTACTCGATATCAATCTTTTCCAAGCCTCCAAGAATGGTATGACATCGTCATGCAAAACACAGAAAATTTAGCTACTCTCTTAGTTGGCTCTAAACTCGATTTAGCTATTGATATGCGACAAATTTCCCCCGAAGAAGCAATAGAATTTCAACATGCACATAAAATAGACGACTACATAGAAACCTCTTCGAAGTCGGGTGAAAATAATCGCCATGTTTTCGAAACAATCACCCTTAAAATCGTAGAAAAAAGACAATTACAAATATGATCTCAGACTCAACTAGTCTTGTAAAAAAACTCTCTTTTCCTCGATATGTTGGAACTGAAGGAGAACTCAATGCTCAGAATATATTAGAGAACGAGTTTGAAACTAAGTTCCCCGGTAAATTACAAAAAGACGAATTTGAGTGTTCTGATTTTTATATGAATTACATTTTGAGGTATTTTTATAATCCTATTTGCGGGCTCCTCATTTTGTTAATTTTCTTTGGAATCCTCTTTCAAATTTATCTCTTATCGTTTGTTTTATCTATGATTTTACTCCCTATATCTTTTTTTGGGAGAGAAATTCGATCGTATTTACAATATCGGTTTGATAAATTCGGAAGAAAATATAAATCTGCCAATTATTGGATTAAAATCAATTCAAAAATTGAAAATGCAAACAAAAATGTGGTCCTTCTTGCCCATTACGACTCAATTAGCTTTAAATTTAATCCCTTTTTTGACGGATTTATATTTTTAACTGCGTTACTTGGGGGAACCATTGTTTCAATTCATTTTATCATTAGTTTTTTATTATTTCTTTCAAATGTAGTAATATTGATAGATCCTTTACAATACCTGTATGGGCTTTTAATTGCATTGATATGTATTATCCAAGTATTTAATTCTCGAGGGAATAATTCCGATGGAACCCTCGATAACGCAAGTGGAGTTGGGGTTTTATTTGATGTCATGGATCAGTATAAAAACACTCCATTAAATAATTTCAATTTATATTTAGTAGCAACCGGCGCAGAAGAATTAGGTGACTGGGGGGCCTATTATTTCATTAAAAGGTATAAGAATGAGTTACCAGTCAAAGACACATATTTCTTCGTAATAGATTCCATAGGATATAATAAGAACTTATTTATACACAGTCAAGGCGTTCCCAAGCACCAATTTTCCCCTACTTTAGAACCTTTGATAAGAGAAATAATCACTGAGTCTAATAATAAATTTGACCTTTATCCACAATACATCCCTCCATTTATCCATTTCGGGACCGATCATGTTCCTATTAAACCGCACGGTTATGAATTTATGATTTTCGGGTCGCAAGCACCAATACACTGTCCCAAAGATAATTACTCTAATTTTAATCCGGGACTATACCTAAAATTTAGCGACTTCATTAAGTTTCTTTTGACTAGATTAGATTCTTCAAGTATTTAACTTCAGATTTCCTTATTCTCTTAACAAGGGAATACAAAGAAAAAAAAGAAAAGAAAAAAAGATATTTAGATTTATTCGATCATGAAATATTTCAATTGATCAGCTCCCAAACCTAAGTAATGAATTTTTGCCAAATCAGTACCAAGCAATGTAAGTAAATTTTTACGCTTCTTTCTATTTGTGAGGTCTTTTAATTTCGCTAAGTCTGGGTTTTTATTTGCGATTTCTATTAGTCCGGCATCAATTGCCGCGTTTAGAGCGTCTTCTCCAGCTTTATTTCTAATAATGACGATAGTTTCTCCACTTGCTGCACCCATTGTTCCGATAGATATATCAGCGTGTTCTGCTGCGAAATCAACGCAAAACTTACAGCCGGTAAGACCACCACTCGCGCACATAAATCCTATTTTTAGTGCAACCATATCTGCACCGGTTCTAAATGCACTTAACATTACCTTAGTAAGACCTGTTATATGACACGGATTTCCCAAAAAACCAATTTTACACGCTCCATTTTCGTACGCTTCACCAACGCCAGGACATAAAGGCCCAGTTAACATTAAGCTCTTATCTGGGATATAGCTTTTAGCTTCTTGAGCGCTTTTAGCGATTATTGGAATGTTATTTCGGGTTTTTTCACTCGCAGATTTAGGTAAAATCATCGTATCTATCGTCCCTTTAGAGAAAGCGGCTTCAATTAATCCTAATAACACGGAGTCAGCATTTTTTAGTTTCACAGAAACGATATCCTTGTAAACTCCAAGACCAATATCTACGCGTTTTTGACCAAAAAGTTTTTCATCGTAGAGATCCAGCGGTAAATCGGTTCTTGGGCAAGAATTATAACATAGCCCAATTGTTTCTTGACATTCCATATCAAATTGCGGTGCTCCGCTCTCATCATAAGAGACATGATGACAAAACGCTCCACAAGCACCACAGTGAGCGCATTTATCAGTGAATATCACTTCGGTCTCTAAGTCTGGAGACGATTTTTCAATTTTTATCATTTATTTCCACTATTTTCAATCTTTTTCTTATTCTAGAAATTGATGACACGAATCAGAAATTTTTCGTTTTAACGGGCCTATCTCCTTCCAAACGATCCAAGTCCCTCCTGATTTTCTTAGGTTTAAGTGGTAATCGTCATGTATTTTTAATACGACCTTTTTCACACCAGTCCATGAGAGACTAGTAGCTTCCTCGATTTCTTTGATGGATACAGGGAAATTGTTTTCCATTTTATTAAAATATTCGACAACTCGCTCGTATCCTGTTAATTTTTCGTGACTCTGTTCGTTTTGCGCTATTTTACAACGACCTGCAAAAATTTCCTTATGCCATACATTTCTAATTTAAGAAAAATAATATTGAATATTATTTAAAATTAAGTTTGAAATTTCAAACTAAAAAAAGAATAAATGCTTAATATTGTACACAAAATGATCTCAACTTTACATAAAAACTTATAAATTTCAAAATTATGTTTTACAAAATACTGTTGGAATGTCTTCTTTTAATAAAAATTTAAGAATTTCTGTGGAAATGGATAACGAACGAAAAGAATTAGAGGAAACTTCTAAAAAGAATGGGTCGTCAGTGAATCGGCCCGCAGAAATGCAGAGTGCAGAGCAAATAGCGAAAACAGAAAAAGTAAAGGAGTTAGAACACAAAAAATTAATGGATGAAAGGTTTGAAAATCAAATTGCGGTATTAGTCGATGTAGCAGATGATATGTCTAGAGATTACGAGTTAGAAATTAAAAAAGGACATTTTGAGGTTATGTGTCCTTATCCGGAAATTATTAGAATCTATGAGAATGTTAAAGAGATGCTCGCTGAACGCGGTTGGCACGAACAAACACATATTTATTCCCAACAGATTAAACATTACCGCGATAAATTAGAAAAAGATGAAAAATTACGCGAGTTGGAGGCTCAAAAAGCGCAAAAACAGCACGAATACGAGACTATGCATAAAGTTGACGACTTAAATCTGATGGAATCAATATTAGATTCCCTCGACATGGAGGATCGGGTTTTAGATTTTGAAGAGAAAAAGCAAGCTCAAATCGATGAATCTGAGGAGATCCTTAAAATAATAAACGAAGCTGAGAGAAAAGCTAGGGAATACGACCATACGATAAAGGGAGGACAAATTCTTAAGCATAATTGTCCATATGAAGAAATAATTACGATTTATAAAGAAGCAAAGAGAAGGTTCGTAAGCATAGGATGGAATGTAGAAGCGAGTAACTTAACAAATTCAATCAGGTTTTATCAGAAAAAACTCAAACAAGACAAGAAATTAAGGGAGTTCGAAGAAAAAAAAAGACGAAAAAATCATTAGAAAACTTTCTCTCTTTATATTAGCAAATCAATTAAATATAAGAAATACAAAGTTCCTAATCCTAAAAAGATAGAAATTGGTAAACCGGGTAACATTCTATTTTTTCTTAATCCTAAAATTGTGATTCCCGTACCTATTATCACAGCTATCGCCGTCGCGATCATAATTACTATATTATCTGTGAGAATTAGTGCGTGTGAAGTGAGCATGCTGTAAAAAGCCAAATCTCCAATTCCGATTTCTAACGAAGAAATCTCGTACGCGATTTCATATTCTCCGTTTTTTGTCATTCTTTCGATTCTCTTTTGTTTTTCTTTTTCGGGATTTTGTTCAAATATAATCTCCATCATCTCTTTAATCGGACCTCTTCTGGATTTCACGGCAAAGATATCCCATAAAGCCATTGCTATTAATATTACTATTGTTGTATATTTTGGAATAACAATTCCCATAAAAGCTCCAATTAAAAATCCCACTAATAGAATAAACAAATTTTTAAATCGTTGAGAATCCCCTTTTAGATATTTATAGACCAGAAATGATGAAAAAACCACAACGCACCCTAACAAAACATATGTAGAGATTGTGTAAAATTCGTAAGTAGGACTGAGTAAATACACAATAATATCGCCAAATATCCACAATAGAGAAAAACTTAAGAACCAAAAGGAGAATGCAAAGATGAACTTAAGCACGCTAACACCTAATTTTTTCATTAAAAAAATCATAATAAAACTCGCTACTGCAGCGTATATTATAAATATTAATCCATTTAATAACGCCGCGCCTGCCCCTCCCTCTGATTCGGAAAACGGTACGCCCTCAATTTGAAATCCGGCTATAACATAGGTAATATATGCTAAAATTCCTGCTAATATTACAACTGTTATTATTGGTAGAGGAAAAAATTTTGCTTTTACCTGAAATGTAGGCATGAAACTAGGACCGGAAATATCTTCTCTTATAGTCTCTT
>JAHQWX010000076.1 GCA_029856375.1 Promethearchaeia archaeon
CTTTGTCTAGTTCATTATTTTCTCTATAAACTGTTCCTAGATTATTCCAAGCATCCAAAAAATCTGAACTGATTTCTAATGCTTTTTTGAAAGATTCAATGGCTTTATTGGGCTTATGAATCTTTTTATAAGTCAATCCAAGATTATTCCAAGCCTTAATATGTTTAGGATCGATATCAACTGCCTTAATAAATGTATCAATTGCCTTATCATATTGTTCAGTATTTATATATGATAATCCAAGATTGTTCAAGGCATCTAAAAATTTAGGATGAATTTCTAAGGCTTGATTATAGGTTTTAATGGCATTTTCAAACTCGTTTTTCTCAAAATAATGATTCGCTTGATTATATATCATATTAAACTTTAATTGTTTTGCCCGTTTTACATATTCTTCAATCTTTTTTTCAGATCTTTCAATTAACGTAGGATTTTTGTTAATATTATTAAATTGTATCAATTTTTCAACTGCATCAAGATATTTCTTTATCGCTTGTTGATATTCACCATTTTTATCATGAGCTAGAGCCTCATTTGCCTCATTAATAGCCTCTTGAAATAGTTTTGAAATATCCATCTTTAAAATAAAAATAAACTGACTTGTAATGATATAAAAATTAAAAACAGAGTATATAATATTATTTCAGTCCAAATTTTAAAAAATCAATCTTTTTCTTCTTTTTTCCATTCTGGACTTGCTAAAGTACTTATTTTTGAAATATTTAGTATTTCTGATTTTGATACTTCAATCTGACCCAATCTTTCTTCTAACATTTTATTTTCAAAACTGGGTAATTTGTTCAATAAATTAGGTGTAGAAATTATGGTTATTGGAATTTTGTGTGAATCAAACTTATTTCTCCTTTAAATTGATTAATAAAGATTATTACGTAATTGAATAATATAATCGTTTGTTTTTGAATAAGTTATGTCTGATTGGAATCTGTTTGTTCATGAAGAGATTTCTAAATGCACGGATTGCGAAGTATGCACAGATGTGTGCTGTACTTACTACGCGACCAATAATCGCTTATTCTCTCCGTTAGCAAGGCTACAAATGGTTAAGAAATTGCTCAATGGCGAATCACTTAAGCAAGAAGAAATTCGAAGTATTTATCTTTGCACGGAATGTGGTCGCTGCGAACAAGTATGCCCGTTTGACATAAAAATCTCCGATGTTATTGCAGATTCAAAAAAAATTTTAGTTCAAAAAGGTTTAGGGCCACTACCGAAACACGATGTAATAATTAATGGCATCCTTGAAAAGAGAAACGCGGTCAATGGAGACCCAAAAAAACGATTAGATTGGATTCCCGAAAAATATCGAAGTTCTGAAAAATTTGAAGAAACTCCTTCCGAAACTCTTCTATATTTAGGTTGCCTTCCATCTTATTTAGTGAAAGAAAGCGCTGCCGCAACATACGAATTGTTAAAAGAAGCTGGTGTGGATTTTATGGTATTAAAAGACGAGTTCTGTTGCGGTATATACCCTTATAACGCGGGAAAGCTGGAAATTGCGAGAGAAATATTTTTAGAAAACATCGAGAAATTTAAGAAATTGGGAGTAAAAAGAATTATCGTTCCCTGCGCTGGTTGCTATCGTTGTTTCTCTAAATATTACCCCGATCTACTTGGTAAAACAGACTTCGAAGTTTTTCATATCATTCAAATTTTAAACGATCTCCTTAAGAGCGAGAAAATCACATTAAGAAACAATCGTCATAGTTTTACATTTCACGATTCTTGCCGTTTAGGAAGAAAGGCGGGATTTTACAACGAACCTAGGGAGATACTCGAGGAAATGGGGATTGAGATAGAAGAATTAACCGAAAACCGTGAAAATGCGTATTGTTGCGGATCTGGTTCGGGTGTAAGATCGATCGATAAAGAACTATCTCTTAATATCGGTTTGAAGATTCTCGAAGAATCGAAACAAAACACGATTATCGCTACTTGTCCTTTCTGTATCTTTAATCTTCGATATATCGCGTATAAAACTAATAGCGATAAAAAGCTGGTACACATTTCTAACTTGGTTTTTGAAAATCTCGCGAAATACGATTAAAGAAAGAAAAAAAATTAAGTTAGACTCAAATCTAAGTGCATATCGCTCAGTGGGTAAGATGTGCACGGATGGATAAAATTATTGGCTATATCTGCTTCTCTAATAACCACTTCAGGCGGAACAAAAACTTTCCCTGAAATAAGTTTTGTTCTGCAGAGAGCACACTCCCCTGAGCGGCATCCCGTGTTTATAATAATCTCTTTGATTTTCGCCCGTTCGAGACTGTTTAAAATGGGTTCACCCGATACCGCTTCAATAACTTCGCGATCAATTCTCCCTGATCGTCTCATATCAACTGTAATTTGAATCTTGTTTGATTTGTCAACTTCTTTTGGCCATCCCTCAACTTCGGTTATATCGTCGGGAACGCCAAACGCTTCGTGGGCAATCCGGTGTCGTGGGACTCCTAAGGCTTCTAATTCGTCCAATACGAAGCGATACATCGGTCGATTTCCAACGATATAAAAGTATTTATCGTCAATCGAGCCGATAAATTTCGAAATGATGTCCTTCGAAATAAATCCACATTCACCGGTCCATTCGTCGCCCGCTTCAGAAAGAATGTAATTAACCTTAATGTTTGGACGCCTAGCTAAAATATTTTCCAGTTCTTCTCTAAAAAGAATGTCTTTCTCCGTTAAACAACCAAAAAACAACCATACATTAAGTGGAACAACCCGCTCGGATATGTCTCGCAAAATTGAGATGAATGGAGTTATTCCCGATCCACCGGCAATGAAAACTAAATTACTCCCGTGGAAAATTCGGTTGTAGTAAAAATTTCCTAACGGCTCAGTTGCTTCAAAAACATCTCCTACCTTCACATTATCTAAAAAATAGGGGCTTACAAAACCTCCCTCTTTCCTTTTTATTCCTAGTTCGTAGTACGCTAGTTGATTTGGCGACGACACTAACGAAAACGCGCGAGATGTGCGAACACCGTTGATTTCTACCATAAGGCCAATATATTGTCCCGCCCGGAATGGCGCTAAAACTTTAGTAGAGCGCGTGGGAACTAACCGATACAATTTTGTATCGTGGCTGACTTCTTTTATATCAGAGACTTTTAGCCATTGGACGCTTGGATGAATGCGATCGCATAGATTTTCCAAACCATCGAAATAAAAGGGATTGGGTTGAACGACATCCCGCCACTTCTTTAACTTTTGAGTACGCATAAATCTTTTCAAATCTTTAAGCATCATTCACAACCTCCCTTTTTGCATATCGTTTAAACATGCAGCTGCTGCCATCCTTCCGCTATTAATTGAAGGATAGAAACCACCCCCAAGATTAACCCAAGCACCTCCTAAATACAAGCCAGGGACTGCACCTCGCCCTTTTAATCGAAGCATGGGGCTATTTAATATCTCTTGGGTATATCCGTAAACAGCACCATCCATATTTTTAGAATATCTATAATAAGTTAAAGGAGTAGCTCCTTCGGCTACCTCAATATATTTCCGCAAATCGGGCGAAATAGTTTTTTCGACCATTGTAATCATTTCGTTTGCGAGCTCGTCTTTGATTTGGTGGTATTGATCAGGAGAAACTGAATGCCATACATTGCCCTTCTGAAGCGATGTAAGAACTAATTGGCTCGTTCCGGGAGGAGAAATCGTCTCTTCGATATTATTATAACACGCAGCAACAATTATCTTCGGTGCTTCAAGTCTTGTCATAGCGTCGTAAATTTCGTCGTTATCATCTGTCGCATTAATAAAAGTCTCGTGCGATGTGAGCCCTAATTTTTTTGGGGGAGAATTTAAACCAATATAAACAGAAAACGCAGAAACACCAATTTGTGGAGCGTAAATCCGTCGTTTATAACTCTCAGACACAACTTCTGGGGGAAGCATTTTCATAGTCGTGCAAATTGGATTTACATTAGAAATAATTGCTTTACTCTTGTAAATATCGCCGTTTAAAAGTTCAACACCACTTGCACGACCATTTTCAACTAGAATACGATTAACTAAAGCGTTATATCTGACTTCACCGCCTAAGTTTTTGATACCCTCCACTATTGCGCTAGTCATTGCGTGAGACCTACCTATCGGGTAAGTTGCGCTGCGTAATAAAGAAATCAATGTTATTATGAAATATATGGCGTTTAATTTTGAAGGGGGTAATCCATCGTATCCCCAAATTTGTGCTAATACCGCCCTTAATCTTTTTCCCTTTACACATCGATTGAATAAATCCTCAACTGTAAGACCAGCAACGCGTGCGACCCATGAGTGCTTCATTAGGATCGCCATTGGTGAAGCTATCCCTCCTTTCGACGCAATATAATCGAATCCATCTTGCACTTTTAAGCAAATTTCTTTAAATTTTTCAATCCCTTCAGTCTCATTGGGAAATAGTTCAATTAATTTGTCAAAGAAAGGATCTACTCCAAATGGCATCGTAACATCGTATCCATCAAAAAATACTGAACGATAATACTCTCGAGCGGATTTGAATTTAAGGTGATCTGGAACAACTCCAAGTTTTTCTAAATAACGATAAAAAGAACCCGGATTTTCTTCAGTCCCAATATCGCTCAATACATGCAACGCACCTTCAAACTCAAATCGACCCCGAACAAAAGAGGTTGCGAATCCACCGGGTACGTTATGCTTTTCGAGCAGTAATACATGTTTTC
The DNA here is from genome assembly GCA_029856375.1 of Promethearchaeia archaeon. Taxonomy (GTDB): domain Archaea; phylum Asgardarchaeota; class Lokiarchaeia; order Sigyniarchaeales; family SOKP01; genus 6H3-1. The sequence continues at coordinate 4,713 of JAHQWX010000076.1, forward strand.
CTTCGATTGCAAGTTGTGAAGCGGCACCAAGCCCACCCAGCCCCGCACCAATAACAATCACATCGTATTTTTTATTCTCCATAAAAAATATGTTCTATTGTATTCCATTTAAAGATATGTTTTCGCGCGAAATCTTCGATATTCGTTATTTAACGCCCAATAAAAACGGGATCTCTCTTTTCCTTAAGCGCTCTCATCGATTCTCTAAGATCTTTGGATCTAAAGGTTCTCCTTAAGCTTCTATTCTCCAAATCTAACACTTTATCAAAAATATCAACGAAATACGCGTGTATTGTTTTTTTCATTAATTTAATCGATAAGCTAGGACCCTTTGGAGGTATTAATCTTAACGCTTGTTCTCTGGCGTAAGGAATTAAATCATCTGGTGGTAACACTTTATTTACGAGACCAAGTTCGTACGCTTCTTGAGCGAGCATTTTTTTGCCTAAATAAAGAATTTCTTTAGCTTTTTGGAATCCAACATAAAAGGGTAAAACGAAGGACAAGCCGAATTCTGGTGTTATCGCTCTTTTGCTGAAATAGAAACCTAACCACGCGTCTTCGGACATGTAAATAAGATCTGCTCCAACTAATGGCATAGTAATGCCGCCTCCAATTGCTAACCCATTTATTGCAGCTATGACGGGTTTGTTTAACTTCCATAATTTCATGCATAATTTCTTTTGAGCGATGTCCATTATGTCAATCTCCTTTCTAATGTTTTGATGAATGTCGTCAAAAAAATCTTCTTTAAAATAGCCGCCTGATGTGAAAGCGTTGGCTTCCTTGCAGCCAGTAATTATCAAAACCTTTGCATCTTTATCCTTTTCCATATCATCTACAGCCGTATAGATTTCTAAGAAAGAAATATAAGAAACGGCATTTCTTCTCTCTGGTCTGTTAAAAGTTATTGTACAGATGCCGTTTTCTTCTTTCTCGTACAGGATATCCTCAAAATCACTTATTTTCATGTTCACTTACTCCTTTCTAATTTTATGTTTACCAGTTCTAATTTGATTTTTTACTATTTATTATTTTACTGTAATGAAATAGAGTAATAAAACTCAATCAAAATCGCGACAGTAATGTCAGTGTTTATTTTAGCAATTATCAGAAATTAATCTTTATATTGTATTTAACATATGTATTATTGTTTTTTAAAATCTAATCGAAAATAAAACTATATGATAAATTATGGACAAAGTAGCAATAGTAGGTATAGCGCAAACGAAATATGAAGAAGATAAGATAGATCTGACGATCTCTGAGCTCGTCTTTGAAGCTGTTAAGGACCTTTACGACCAATTGGGAATAAGTAAAGAAGATGTGGGGTGCGTAATTTCAAGCTCCAACGACTTCAACGATGGTCGGACAATCGCGAATATGGCAATCCAAGATGCAGCTGGCGCAGTTGGAAAATCAGAGTCGAGAGTTTCCGGAGATGGTGCTTTCGCGTATGTTTATGGGGCTATGAGAATTCTTTCTGGATATTACGATACAGTGATGGTTGTGTCGCACTGTAAATGCTCTGAGGTAGACCAACATCTCGTCAACAACGCAATATTTGATCCATTTTACCAACGAGCCTTAGGACTTGATCAAATTTCGTCCGCCGGTTTGATGGCTAACATGTACGCAACTAAATACGGAATTACTCCGGATCAAGCAGCGAAGGTCGTCGTCAAGAATAGAAAAAACGCTTTGAACAATCCTTACGCGCATTTGCAAAATCAGGTTTCGATTGAAGATGTATTAAACTCCCCCATGGTTGCATATCCTCTAAGAAAACTTGACTTGCCACCATTCTCAGATGGAGCTTGTGCTATGCTTTTAACCAACGAAGAAAATGCCAAAAAATATACAGGTACACCTGTTTGGCTTAAAGGTTATGGAAGTTGTACTGACGCGTATTATCTAGGAAATCGAAATTTAACTGATTTAATCGGACTCGAATTGGCAGCTAAAGCAGCTTATAAAATGGCAGGAATAAATGACCCCATTAATCAAATAGATGTTGCAGAAGTGTATGATATGTTCTCGTACCACGAATTGATGAGTTATGAAGCCTTAGATTTTTGTGGAAAAGGTGAAGGTGGTCAGTTTATCGATAGTGGTGAGTCTGAAATGACTGGGAAGATTCCCGTAAATCCTTCCGGAGGTGTACTATCGAGTAATCCTACGATGGTTAATGGTCTTATTCGCGTAGCAGAAGTTGCTTCACAATTAATGGGTAAGGCAGATAAAAGGCAGATCGCTGGTGCAAAAATTGGGCTTGCAAACGGCATGAACGGCATTTGCTCTCAAGGAAATTGTGTATTAATATTTGGAGTTGATGGAGGTGCGTAAGAAATGGTAAAACACGATGTAGCTGTAGTTGGTGTAGGTCAGACAAAACATGCAAGCAAAAGAAGAGATGTTAATATTCCCGAAATGATATACGAAGCAGTTAAAATGGCGCTTGACGACGCCCAACTCATGTCTAAAGATATCGATGCAATAATAATAGGAAATATGGATCATTTCGAAGGAATAAATTTCTCTGAGATGTGGACTGGAATTGAAGCAGCACCAGGATATTTAAAACCTGTTGTGAAAGTCGCCACAGGAGGAACGACCGGTTCGTCCTTAGCGATATGTGGATATCACAATGTGGCGTCAGGAATATACAACAAAATCCTTGTTGTGGGCTGGGAAAAACTGCAAGAAGGTGGTGCTACTACTGGTATAATCACAGCATTTGATCCCGTCGGGGAAA
>JAHQWX010000077.1 GCA_029856375.1 Promethearchaeia archaeon
CCAAAAACTTGATCGCCTATTTGATAAATTTTTCTATCAATACCATCAGAATCGATATATTGCTGGATGTATACATCGTAGTTAAGAAAAAGCATGCGTCTCCGCACTAAAGTTTTAATCTCTGTCGAATCTCTTACTAAGTAGTTAAATCTTAAACTTTTTTCGTGCTGGTAGTGCGATTTTAAAACTATCGGTAGTTTGTCTTTAATCCATTTTCTGAAAGGTTTGATTTTATACAAGTAATATGTCCAAGACTTTGGCAATCGAACATTTTCAAAGTTGTGTTTCTCGAATACGGCTCTCAAAGCGTAATCTAGTGAAACTTTATTTTTGATCATTAAAACAGAATCGACGCAATTTAATGCAGGAATTTTGTGAATTTTTGCATAGTGTAAAAAATCGATAGAAGTGTCGTTATGAACTTTCACTATTAAAAAATCGCACCCTCCGTTGAAAACCGAATTGTTTTCCAAATCTTGAGGGCTAGATATAGGATTATAGACTTGTAAATCGATATTAAGCTCTTGCAGATGTTTAATGAATTTTTTCACTACCTCGTGCGAAGTCTCCGCGCTTAAAATCACGCGTTTTTGTGGCATTCTATTTAGTTATAAGGCAAGTCATTTATTTAAATTTATCATTAATTTGACTTTTAAAGCATAAAAAAAGATAAATTTAAGAGACTATGCTTTATGAATACAGTATAAAATTCGATCTAAATTCTAGCAATCAACTTATCATTTAATAGAGAAATGTCGACAACATCCCCCAAAAAAAAGGAGATCGATAATAAAAAATTAGAAATTCAAACGAAAGCTATTAAAGTTGATTACACGGCATTCTTCATAGTGAATGGATTTCTTTTTATATTAAATATTACAACGACTCCAGATCTATTATGGGTTATATTTCCATTTTTTGGGTGGTTCCTACTTATTGCCCTTCACACGCAAGCCTATGTTTCGATGAAAAAGCAATCTTCAACGCAGAAAAAATGGGTTCAATTCGATGTTATTTCGTACTTTATCGTTAATATATTCTTACTATTTATTAATAACTCGTTTACGCCCTCATTCTTGTGGGCAAGCTTTCCTATTTTGGGGTGGCTTATTTTTCTTAGCCTACATATCACGTATTACCTGACGTTTGTGAAAGAAGTTTCACCTGCTAAAAAATGGGTATATTATAATATTGTCGCATATGTCACTATAATATTTTTCTTACTTTCAATGAATGCAAATTACACCCCTTTTTTTAATTGGGCTTCTTACCCTACCGCTTTCTGGGGATTCGGATTAATCGGTCATTTTGCTGTGTATTGGGTGTTTTATCGAGGAAAAGAACCCAAAGAAAAAATACCAAAAGAGAGGAAATACCCTCTAAAAGGCAAATTTGGGAAGCCAGAACATCGAGATGAGCGCTTAATTTCTAGATGGAACAAGTTAATGCTAAAGAGCAAGCAAGCGGCGTCGTCAATTGGTAAACCGTATAAATTTATTGGTGGTTCACTTAACGATGCTGCTAGCGAAGTTGAAGCGGAAGAGTTAGACCTACAGATTAAACCCAAGAAAGGTAAAAAATCTTTAAAACCATTAGGTGTTGCGGAACCTGAACTTTCGGAGGAGGAAAGAATTAGAGAGATGTTAGAAACGGAAGCGGAAGTGAAAATTGAGAAAGATCATTTTATATGCACCATCCATAGGGGAACTATCGATGGTACGATTTATTTATGTCCTGAATGCCACTCCATTTACTGCGAACAATGTGCGAAAACTCTAAAATTGAAAAACGAGGGTTGTTGGTCGTGCAATAAAGAAATACGAATAGCAGTAACTGGAGCAGATGAGATCGAATTAAATCCTTAAATACGCGTTTTTATTCTTGTATTAATCCTTCTTCGTAGTCTTCGGACAATTCTTCTAAATAGGTGAGAATTTCAACCCATACTGGTTTGACGAACACATCGGTTTCAAAATTAACGATTAAGTCGAACAAGTCTTGAGGTTCTTTCACCTTTCTCTTTGTGATTGTAAATCCGCATCCGATTGATTGTAGAAGGTGTGCATCGCTTCCGCCCGTACAGGGAATTCCATACATTTCAGCGATATCTCTAGCCATGGAATCTTCTCCAGAAGTAGAGCGTCCGTTTATTTCTAACGCGTCAAAGTGTTTCAGAAGAATGTTTATATCTGCTATTGCGTGACGACCCCTCATATGCGCAGCTACTGCGAGACCACCATCTTTATGGATTTCTTTACATGTATCTTTTACACTTTGAGATGCTTTTACTCTTATTTCAGGAAACTCGTTCCAGTATGCAGCAATATGTTTATCTCCTTTAGCAGAGATTTCTTCCCCGGGAATCAGCAAAATTTTGTATCCCTTTTCAGCAATATATTTTTGCGCTCGTATCGCACCTCTTATTGCGTTATGATCGGTAATCGCAATTCCATCGAGCCCAATATCGACCGCCCAATCGATAACAGACTCAACTGATTCTAGACCATCCGAAATGTATGTATGCGTGTGAAGATCGTAAGCTTTATACCCTTGATTGTGAATCTTTTGGATATCTTCCTGGCGCTCTTCTTTGATCGCAGGGAGTAGATATAATTTTCTTATTTTCTTTCCGGCTTTTCTCGTCTGTTTCTCCCAAATTCTATTAATTTTCGTCGCTCTATCGGATATATCTTGGTATTTTGTGTAAAAAGGAATGTTTCCTTCCATCAAACCTTCCTTGTCTTCCGCCTCTTCTTCTAAATAAGTGAGCATTTCAACCCACATTGGCGTGATAAAAACGTCCGATTGATGATTAAGAATTAAATCGTATAAATCTTGAGGTTCTTCTACATTGCCTTTGGTTATAGTGCATCCGCTACCAACCGATTGCAATAAATGCGCGGTACTACTTCCAGTATATGGTATTCCATGTAATTCCGCAAAATCCTTGGTTAACGAATCTGGACCCGCTGTAGATCGAGAACTGATCTCTAAAGCGTCAAAGAAATTTAGCAACAAATTTGGATCAGTAACACCATGTTGGCCAAAAGGATGGGCTGCAACAACAAAGCCTCCCATTTCATGAATCTTTTTATAATTCTCTTTAACGCTTTGTCCATCTTTAATTATTTTATCGGGGAATTTATCCCAATAGGCAACCATATGCCCTTCTTTACAAATGATTTCTACGCCGGGAATCAGCAAAATTTTGTATCCTTTATCTTCAATATACTTTTGAGCTTGTTTCGCTCCACGAATTGCGTTTTGATCGGTTATTGCAATTCCATCCAACCCTATTTCAACGGCGTAATCGATTATTGCCTGTGGGCTCTCTTCTCCGTTGCTAATAAAAGAATGAACGTGTAGATCGTAGGCTTTATACCCTCTTTCGTGAATATCGGTCAATACCTCTTGTCGCTCCTCCTTTATAGCATCGATTTTATATAGCTTTCTGATTTGCTTCGATGCAGTTCTAATCGCTTTTTCCCAAATTCTGCTTATTTCAGTTGCCGAGTCGGAAACCCCTTTGTATTTTGTATAAAAAGATACCAATCGCTTAGACATATGCTATTTCCAATATAATTTGTTGTAAAACAATGAAATCTATAATAAAATAAGATTTTAACGAGTATTTATTTTTATCCTTCTGGGGTAAAGAGTTCTAAATAGCGATATTTATTTTTTACTTTCTTCTTTTTCTTCAGACCCTTCTCCTTGATGCTCGTGGTCATGCTCGTGGTTGTGGTCGTGGTCGTGCGCTTCGGGTTCAGGTATTTTTGGCTTTTCAAAGATTTCAAGAAATTTAACCGTTTCGATCGCGCCTTCTAAATTATTTTGCAAATCCATCGCTAACATGTATTTAGACATAACTAAGTTTTGAAACATGAACATTTGGGGTATTTCTATTTCGATTGATTTTTCTTTTGGCTTAAAATTTAATTTAAACATCTCTGCTTTAGCGCCAGGGAATCTCGCTTCTATGAAATACCCAATTTTTCTATCAAATTCTTCTATTCTATCGATTACTTCGATGTTGTATTCGAGCGTTTGTCCGGCAAAAGGATGGTTGTAGTCGATTATTACACGCCCTTGTACCACTCGAATCACGGTTCCGCGCTCTCCCTTCTTGTTGGTGAATGCTTGTCCTAATTCTGGGGGCTTTCCTTCGTTCATTTTTCTAAATTTTTGAATGGCGATGCGGTCAATTTTTTGCGGATCTCTCTTCCCGTACGCCTTAGCAGGGGGTATTCGAACCGATTTTTTTTCGAAATAGTTCATTTTTTCTAATGTTTCGCTGATTCCTTCTATGACGAATCCAGGTTGGCCTACAATAACAAATTCGGGTTCGTAATAACCTTGTTGTTCTTTTTTCTCGTCGTAAATTCCTGCCTTTTTAGCGTCAGCTGGATTGCTAACTTGAAAGACCTGTCCCTTTTCAGTTCGTCCGGTCAATTTAACGATAACGAAATCTCCTTTTTCCACCGATTGTCCTTTAAGTTTTTTCTTCTTTTCTTCTAGCCTTTTTGCTTCCTCTTCTGCTTTTTTCTCTAATTCTTTTTCAGCATCCGGTTTTTCTTCTTTTTTATCTTCTTTTGCTTCCGAAGGTGCTTCTTTAGCGGTGGCTAGTAATTTCTTTGCGTTCTCTATGTATTTCTTCGCGGTACTTTGTCCGATTCCATCGACTTTGGACAATTCCTCAACGCTCATCCCAGCTAATTGCTCAACGGATTCGATATCATTTGCTTTTAATTTTTCGACGCTTTTAGCTCCTAAGCCTTTAACATCTTCCATTTTGAAACTCATAATTATTTCTCCAAAATCTAATTTTTTTCGATAGTGCGCAGATCAAGAACTAAGTATCAATTACTAAGTAAAATAATTCATTATTTTTTAAATTTTGGGTTATATATTTAGGAAACGGGGCGATATAAAATGTTTAAGTTGTCTGCATATTTTTTAACTTCTTGCATTTCATTTGAAGTCGGTCTTCGATCGATTTCGGGGTATTTATTTGCTTTATACTCCGGTCTGAATTGTCCCATTATATTTACTACTGCCTTCGGTAATTTGTTTGCAATGAAATCTAAAATCGGTTTTGAGCAGCATTCTATGTGATTAGGCATAACTAGATGGCGAATGATGATTTCTCCGCTTCCATCGTCGTGAATTCTTTTCAAATTTCTAGTTAAAACTTCCCAATAATTCTTAATGCCCGAATATTTTAAAGCGCATTCGTTATCTGCGTACTTTAAATCAGGCAACCAAAAATCCATTAAGTCGATAATTAAATTAAGAGATTCTTCAGTCATATAAAAATTAGAGTTCCACAATTGCGTAATATTGATAGATTGGTATTGGAGGCTTTCAACAACAGTATGCAAGCAAGGAATTGGATCTGAACCCACGTAATTAATGTTTAACGCGCCTTTCGTAGCAAGATTCTCAGCAATAATTGCTAATTTTTTTCCATCTACTTTTTGCGCAAACTTTTCAATGTCTTTTCTCCCCTTCCACGCGTTAGAAATATCGTAATTTTGACAAAATACGCATCCGAAATTGCACCCCGTAAAAAAGATGGTCCCGCTCGGTACCAACACAGATTCTTCACCCCAATGCGTAAAAGCAGACGATACATAAGAATCTTTTGCGAGATGACAAAATCCTAATTCTCCTATTGTCCTGTTAACGCCGCACCTTCTTTCGCAAAACTTGCAATTTTCAAGGTAAAGATTTGCGATAGCCTCAATTAAGTGGATATAATTCTTCTCTTCTAAATTTCGATCCTTTAAAGACTCAACGTTCTCGTTTAAAACCGCTTTAAATTCTTGGGATTTTTGAGCTAATATATCTTCGAGAAGATCAAGCGAATCTCTAGCGTCAAAACTGCACGATATGGTTTTTGCTATAATATAACGAGCAATTTGAGCGTTATCAATTATGCCTTTGTAGCGTGGAAATCTTTTCAATATTTCTGGATGCTGCCACGCTTCTTTAGCGTCCGGTCTAGATAACCGAAATATCATTTTCAAATATTAAAATAATTAGAATTCTGTAAATTCCTCTGCTTCTCCCTCTTCTTCTTCTTCGCCTTCCTCTTCTTCCTCTTCTTCTTCTTCCTCTTCTTCCTCCAATTCCTCTTCTTCAATGGTTTTTTCTTCTAAGTCAAAGCAAAGCCATTTAATTATATTTTCGAGGAATTGTTTGTTATCTTCAATATCCACTCCAATTTCGTGGTCATCAAAAAAGAGCGTAGAAGATCCAAGAGTAACTACGCGCCCCTCATAAAACTCGGATACAACACAAAGTGGGACTTGTCCAATCTCATCGATCTCATCAATTGCATAATATTTGAACGCGGCGTTTTCTTGTGTCGTCACAATATCTTCAGCATCTTCAGTGATCGAAAAGAAGGTACAATTTCCCAAGACCAATCGATTAATACCTTCTGTTATTGCGTGTTGGAAGATTGTTTCTATCTTTAAATTGACTTTATCGATAATAGTATCTCTTTTAGGATAGATTACTACTCCATTCCAAAATCTCTTTACTCCAGTAAGTTTGTAGAGCACGCGTAGAGAGCCTTCTTTAATAGGAATGTCTTGGTCTCCTCCGTGTCCAGATGTAACTAACAAACCTCCGCCCTTTCCAACGAATTCTTTAATAGCTTTAAGTTCTTCTGGCCTAAATTTATCGTCTTTATCTCCTTTAATATGTTGGATGTTTCCCAAAAGTAGCATATCATATTCGTCTAGGTCTTTATACGAAATTGGGCCCTCGTTTCGATCAATGTATCCGATGAGATAATCGTCTTCGTCGAAAGCGTCTGGAAACGAATCAATCTCTTCGTTGTGAGAAAGGTCAATCAATATTTTATAAGACAGCGAAATTCTCCTCTGCTATATATCTAGAATTTATGAAATCTCTTTACTTAATGTATTCAATTACTTTTCTATAAAAATGTTATTAATTCAAGGTTTATTAAGCATTTTTCTTTTTAAATTTTTTTAAATTTGCAGCCCCGAAATTATCTCTTAAAAATGTTTCGGTTGATTATAGTAAAAGGTTAAGGCAAAAAAATATTTAGCCTTTGGTTAATATTTTTAAAAAAATGAGATAATACTAAACAATTTTATTGGATTGGAATGAATTCTTCTGAGCTAGATCCATCTTTTTTGATAACAACAACATCTATTCCATTACCTGACGCCATGTCTCTTATTATAGACGATTTAACGGCATCTACACAAAGTTTTTTCGCTACTTCTGGATCTAAATCCTTTTTATAATTCGCCTCCAATAGACCAATTGCGAACGGCGTTCCTGAACCAACCGCGATGTAATCCTCTGGTAAGATCGAGCCGTATGTACCGATATCCAGCAAGATTGGCCCATCTTCCTCGGTGATTCCACCAAGAATTAAGCCTACTTCGTAAGGAAACATCTTATTTTGATACAAAACATTTGA
>JAHQWX010000078.1 GCA_029856375.1 Promethearchaeia archaeon
AGGAATAATTGTAAAGATGTATGAAGAAGAGGGTAATAGTTATAGGTAGTGGTGTAGGCGGATTAAGCAGTGCGGCACTACTTGCGCAAGCAGGTTTCGATGTTACTGTCTTGGAAAAAAACGATTATATTGGCGGTGCGTGTAGTTCCTATGTCAAGGAAGGGTTTACTTTCGATAGAGCTGTACATCTTTTAACTGCTGGATTAGATGGTCCTTTCGGAGAAGTTTTACGTAGATTAAATTTGAATAATATCCAATTTATTACAAATTTAAACGAAAGAACTGCCCTGAAAATATATAAGACATCATCTTATATGCCCTTTAATTTTAATGTACATAACATTCAAGCAACATTAGACCTTATGAAGAGAATGGCAAAATCCAATGGAACTGGTGAAAAAAGTGGTGATTCTGAGAAAAAAAAAGAAGATGCACCAAATCTTGGCTTTACAATGAAAGATTTTAAGGAACTCGGTAGAATCATGGTAAAAATGATGACTATAAGAAAAAAACAATTAAACCAGCTTGCTGAGGACAAGGTCACATTAAGTAATTGGTTAAGTCAGTATAGCACCAACGCCAATATTTACGGAATTTTTGCTCTAATAAGTGCGGGCTTTTACGCAATATCTCCAAAAAACGCAAGCGCAGCTGAAATATTATGGGGATTTAAGCATGATATAACATCGAAGCTAGGAATCCAATATCCAATCGGCGCGTTATCTGCAATACCGAATGGATTCGCTGAAGGCCTCGAAAAATTTGGGGGAAATATCAGAAAGAATGCTAATGTCTCTAAAATTATCGTGGAAGATCAAAAAATAAAAGGAGTTGTTGCTAATGACGAAGAAATAAGTGCTGATTTAGTGGTTAGCAATCTTGATATTAAACAAACAGTTTTAAGTTTAGTAGGGCGCTCATATTTTGAAAAGGATTATAGAGAACGCATCAAAAGTTTAAAACCTTCTCTTTCTGCAATGACATTTAAAATCGGTTTTAAGGAACCAATTATTAAAGATTGGGCACTTGTACTCCCCTATCATTTAACCCTACACGATTGGGAGCACGCTAACCAACCTGGAGACCCTAAATCAAATGGATTTTTTTGTCCTGTGCTTTCAAATATCGATCCTAATCTTGCTCCAAAGGGTAAACAGAGCGTTATATTTGGTACAATCGTACCATCTAAGGTTAATAATTGGCAAAGGTGGATTGATATTTATTACGAAGATTTGTGTACATTTTTTCCAGAAATTGAAGAGAAAAAAGAAGTGATGGATATATCCCTTCCAAAAGAAATTGTTGCCATGACGGGGAAACCTTCTGGTCCAGTGGAAGGATTAGCATTGACTCCTGACCAGTCCGGTAAGCATAGGCCGTCATCAATTCTTCCTATAGAAGGATTATTTGCTTGCGGTGATACCGCTGGAACCGATTTACACGGAATAGGAACTCAACTTGCGGCAACTAGTGGGATAACATTGGCAGATCATATTATTGCAAATATAAAACCAGAATAAGAAAATTCTTTAAAGAATCATTTTCTCTTTTTGCTTCTTACTTTCATCTAATAGGATCTCAGACATGACTTGAAACGCTCGCTCAACATTCTGACCGGTCTTTGAACTTAATTCGACGAAGGAAGCCATATTATAACGACGCGCAGCATTTATTCCTTGGTCTCTTGGCACCGTTCTATACTCTTTTAAGTCAAGTTTTGACCCTACAAGCATAATTGGTATATTACCCGAAGCCTCTCGAACAATATAAGACCAATCTGGAAGATGAGATAAAGAGGCTGGATTGGTAATATCGTAAAGAAAGAACGCTCCGTTTGCACCTTTACAATATTGTGGTAATAAAAATCTAAAGCGTTCCTCCCCCCCAAAATCCCAGATTTGAAGTTTTATCCGATGTCCTTTATAATTTATCGTTTTTGAATAGAAATCAACCCCAATTGTCAGTCTTAAATCCTCTACAAAATTTCCTGAAACATACCTAATAGTAAGGGAGGTCTTACCGACAGATGCATCACCTAACATCAAAACCTTAAAGGTATACGAGTAATCCATAAATCTTACATCATTTGGGGTTTATTTGAGAGATCTACCACTATATAGAAACTATTTGATCAAAATATATTCGTTATAAATAATTTATAATGCTGGTTCGATTAATAAAGCTTTTATTTTTTAAGTGCATCTCTTGTCATTTTTTTCATTTTTAACAATTGTGATAACATGAGCAATTTAGAATATTTAGTAGAATATAAGCAAAAAATTAAATGTCGCATGAGCCACCACAACTGGAATGAGAGAATATTTAGAAATTTTAAAGATTATTGCTAAAATGAATCCAAAGAAGAAGTAATACCCAAAAAACGTTATTATTGTTTGGATTGGGACAATAAATGGTGGAACATGGTAAATAGCGAAGAAAGTTGATGATACTAATAACGCTAAAAGGTTGTGGGAATCTTGGTAAAACCGTTTTGCTATGAATCCTCGAAAAAAGGCTTCTTCAGAAGGGGCAACAATTAGCATAAATAAAATCGTTATTATAAGCTGTTCGATAATATTAGGCTCTACTGGGCTAGTATTTATAGCGCCTTCTTCTGCCTGCTGCAAAAATTCAGTTCCAAAAATGTTCTCTGTGATAAAAGTTTTTAAAAAAAACAGAAGATAATCGGAAATTATCAAAAATCCAAATCCAATACACACTCCCGATAAGAATTTAATTGTTTGCATTAAAGGAGGGCTTTGGCTTTTAGTAAATCCCATAGCTAATAATTCCTCCTTTAAAGTTGAATTATCGGGAAATTTAGTAATATAGGCCGGTATAAATACGAATAATAATTCTAAAAAAATCAGGAGAATCAATAGTAATGGTTCTTGACCGAGATTTATTGACATAAGAATTGAATTTTTTATTTTACTTATAAGAATTTATTTATATTTATTAAAAAAACCGCCGCTCTCTTTTTTTTTAAATTTAGTACTTTAATAATTTCTATAATGACTTCTTTTAGTATAACCGGTAAAACTGGTTTAGATTCTACCAAAATCCCCGAAAATTCGATTGGAGCTACGAAAGAGAAGTGTCTTACGGAAGATTTAGCAAAAATTGCGGAGGAATTCTCCAATATCGAGAAATTCAAGCATAAAATCGTTCAAATAATTCGAAAAGAGGCGTCTCTAGTTGATTTTTTAGATTACATAAAATATTTTGGGATTCGAATAAAAGAAGCGGGGTTAGTTAATTCGGTTATCCCAACAAATATTCGAGGTTTAAAAATTGCAGCTGTTGATGGGAGTTTAGTTACTAAGAAATTTCAAGGCATAGATCTAATTTTCTTAAAAGCTATTGTTGTAAAATATTTTTTTAAAGAGCAATATTCTGCGGAAATTAGCTACTACCCCGATTTAAGCGGTTATAATAACTACTCGATTCAATCAAATTATTTAAATATCAACGAGGAAGGTATAGATTTAACAGCTTCTCTGGAGCAAAAATTTATGGAAATAAACCAGCTTAACAAAATGTTGAAAGAAGATGATTCATTTTACGATTTAATCGTACTTGACGGCTCAATCCTAGTAACACCTATCAATTTACTATTTTCAAAAAATTATAAAATCAACCAACGATACAATAGAGTACTAAAGGAATATAGATCTCTTTACGAAACTTGTGAGAATAGAGGAATTACCTTAGTTGGGTCAATAAAAGATACACGCACCGCTGCTTTAGCAAATTCATTCATTGAAATTATTCCAATGTTGATAAATAATAAAAATTTATTTAAAGAGCTTTTAAACTATGATTACAGAGAAATTATGGCATATTTTTCAGATTTTGACTTATTTTCTCGCTTATTGAAAGTAGGGGAAAGAACATGTACTTTCAGATGTAATATAGAGATCGATAAGGTGAGGGACACTTCTAAAAAAATTCCTCAATATTTTCCAGAATCGTTTTATAGTTTTTATTTGAAATCAGTACGGTTTGATAATCCTTTAAGAATAGAATTTTATATTGGCAACAATCACAGTTTGAAGGAAATAAGTAAAAAAGCGGATCTAATTGCATCAATAATTTATCCCCTCTCAAATTTAAACAATAAGTACGCACTACCAATACCACAAATCGAAGCGCACAAAAGATCGGTGTTCCAACAACAAGAAATAAACTTTATATTCAACTCTTTGAAAGCTTTATTAATTCGTAAGGGTATTTCTCTTTTTGATAAGAGAAGGAATCGTCGTCCGTTTTAAAGGTAACTTTTTGAAATTCTATGTAAAATTATATCCTCGAAAAAAATATGAACTTTTTTTATAATCTTTATTTGAAATCCGCGTGCTTCTATTTTCGAATAGAGTAATTCGAGAGGAGAGTTGCTCGAAAATGTAAAGTAAATAAATACAGATCCGGATTCGCGTATAAAATCTTTTAATTGGTTTAAGAACTTTTCAAAGGTTTCTATTCCCTTTTTACCCCCTTCCCAACTATAATCAATTTTCTTTTTGTTTTTCTCTTTTATATATGGTTCATAAGGTAAATATGGGGGATTAAAAAGAATGATTTCGAATTTATTTCTTAGCAAAGGAGAAAACTCATCGAATAAATTTGATTGAATAAATTCGATATCGTTTTGTAAATTATTTTTTATCGCGTTTTGTCTCGCGATTTCAATTGCTTCACTCAAAACATCTGAAGCGTAAATCTTTGCATTAGGGAAGTGAATCGGTTTAATAAATTTTGCAAAAAATATAGCCAAAATCCCTGATCCTGTACCCAGATCCAGTATATTATGTATTTGGCTCGTATTTATACCATCGAAGGTATTAGTATTAATAAATTGCTTAAAATAGTCAATAAATAAAATAGTGTCGTCTGAAGGGCTATATGCATTTTCATTGTAATTTAAATCGATTTCTCTGAAAATATCATCTAACGAGATTAAATTCTTGGATTTTTCTTTAATTTTCTCTCAACAAACCTTGTGATTCTATTTCTTTTGCAATCATAAAAAAATCGTTTAAATCAAAAGCTCTAATTTTCTTAGACTTTTGGCTCGATTTTAAAAGCCCTAATGTATCAGCTTTACTTACCTCGAACTTTTTTAAATAGAGGTAAAGAGCATTGACGCTATCTTTGTTTTTATATGGAAAAATCCCTCTCAATAAATTCAAAAACAGTTTTATGTTCTCTTCCAAGTCAAAAAATTCGTCAATCTTACCGTGAGGAATTAACTTGATCATTGTTAACTCAATCTTTGGAATAGGATAAAAACATTTCCTTTGGATTTTTTGAATAATTGTTGGTTTTGCAAAAGTTTTTACCGAAACTGATAATCTAGAAAACGCTTCAGTATTTGGCTGAGCCATAATTCTATCGGCAAGAGCCTTTTCAATGATCATATAAATCTCTGGTGCATTGCTCTTAAATAATAATTTTGAGAGTAAAGGGCCCGTTATTGTGTAAGGAATGTTCGATACAACTTTATTATGGGATGGGATTTCTATTTTTAAAACATCTCCAAGTATAAGATTTAAATTCTCATTTTTAGAAGTCTCATCTTTTAAGAAGCGATAAAGTCTTTTATCGAGTTCAATAGCGTGAACTTTTTTCGTGTTTTTAACTAGTAAAGATGTTAAACATCCCAGACCGGGACCAACTTCTAAAATTTCATCTGTTTCTTTTGATAGATTTGCTACTGATATTAATTTTGCTGCAATATTTTTATCTACAAGAAAATTCTGTCCTAATTTTTTATTAGGTTTGATTTTTAGGGAATGCAATAGCTGTTGAGCCTTGAATGGATCTAGCTGCGAATCAAAAAAGTGGTGATTTGACATAGACTTCTAAAATCGCTAATAATTGTCGCGTCTCATATAAGTTGGGCGTTTATCGTACCTTGAAGACGGTCTCCTAGAGTCAGCCCTAAACTGTTCGTATTTCTGAGTTTTAGAAAAAAGGTAGTATTTTACATCTCTATTTAGTTCTTTGACGATTAATTTTACTAATAAATGGATAGGGTCAGAAATACTGGTTCTACTCTGTAAATCTGCAAAAGACTCGAACTTCTTTTTATTTCTTGCTTCAATAATCTCCCACATAATTGTCTTTCCAATGCCTGGGATCAATTGAAGTTGATGCAATCTAGGGGTTATTGAAGTCGAATTATTAAAGAAATACAGAAATTCTTCTTTTTGTTCATTTATCCTATTCTCTAAGACGGACTCAAGTAACGCTTTTGATGTAGGAGTTAGATCATTATGATCAATTTTTTTAACAACCCTTCCAAGTTTATTTGATTCTTTTAAGTCTCCGTAGATTCCAGCATCTTGAACTTTAATATCCGAATTTCTTATCATTTCAACTTCGTATAGAACAAAATCTTCAAGACTAATCAACTGAACAATGGGTTTCTGTTTATGAATTGGAATATCTTCACTTAAATGACCGTGAGGCAAAACATCAAGTATCTGAACTAGCCTATCTTTCTTAATAAATTGACTTTTCTCTTTTCCTCGAGATCTTTTTCCCTTTCCCTTTCTTGGATATTCCAAAATCCCTTTACCCCATTAGCATATAATGATTTAGTTTGAACTTCCGCCTTTTTTTTGAATGCTTATGACTTTATGAGTAATTCATATTTATTAATTTTTCTAGTAGTTATTCCTATATTTAAAATTTAATTTAAATATTAGTTGAAAAGAAGTGTATCGCGTGAAATACTACTTAGATTTAATATCTTCAATTTTATATATAATTTCTTGTAATTTGTCGTCGTCTAACTCTTTCCCAACGCTTTTTTCAAATATTACTCTTAACTCAGGCACTGTTGTCGGGTCAATGTTTACTACATTTACCGCAAATGTTTCTTCTATATCGTAATCTTTTTGGAGCATCTTAATTACGGACTTTGCGTGTTTTTCGGACATACTTGAGAACTTAGATACATAATCTAAGGTGATTTGTTGAAAATGCGAAATATCCTCGGTTAAACCTTCGCTTATAACTTTTTTTTTAAACTTTTCCATTATTTTCTTTACTTCGGGGATTGAAAGTTGTTTTTCTTCAATAAATTTTTTCGACATTGTAATAAACCTTTATAATTTCAAGATTATTTTATTTATGCTTTTTTTTAAGCAGCTATAGTCTGATTTCCTTGATTTTTTCTTAAATGTTCTTTGCCGAGGATTATCATCTTTTTCGATTTGCCGATTCTCACTTGTACTTCATAGCAGCGACCTCGCACACCAATTATTGTTCCCGTTTTACCATGCATGCGGCGGTGAGGCATACCTCTTTTTTGAACGGATGGATCGGTAATTATGTCTACTTTATCACCAATATCAAATTCAATTAAATATTTTTCGGTT
>JAHQWX010000079.1 GCA_029856375.1 Promethearchaeia archaeon
CTTTTTACTTGTAAGGTATTAATCATAATATTTAGACCAGTCAAGACTAACATATATATCTCTTATTAATTAGTTTATTAATTTTGATTTCATTTATTAAAAGCACTCGTTTTATAATTATCTATACTTTCTTCTAAAATTTTTTTGAAGTTCTTTGATGGATAAAATTTAAAGAGGAAAAATATAATGTGCAGGAGGTGGGATTCGAACCCACGAATTTAGGTCGAGGATAAAGCTCCATCGAAGACCTATGTCACTAGAGCCTCAGTTACGCCATAAGCACACGAAAGTGGAATATTCTAGCGCCGTAGACCTAATTTCCATTCTAGCCTAATAGATGTAATCTAATAGAATTCTAGACGATTCATTCTAGAATCTTGGCTACCCCTGCTTTAAAATTTAGTACTTAACAATTATTTTGATATATTAAAGTTGTTAAAATTTAAAATTTTTTATTAGAAAGTTTTTCAATTATTCTGAAAAGTCTACTTTTTAGAAACTAATAGGTATTTACTCGATTTTATTTATAAATGGGATTTCTAAAATGAGAATAAATGGAGAAAATCTGATAGTAAAAAAATTTTAGTCACTTGTCAAAATATTTTGACAGATCCAAATTCTCTCCTTTATAACTTTACATGAAAAGATTCAATTTTTTTTTGTTTCTAATTCATTTTTCTTTTTTATATCGGCTTCAATATCTTCAATTTTACCTAGAAATAGATTTGGAACGATTTCCTCGTCAACCAACCTTTTTAAAGTCTCAATTATCTCGAGATCGCTCCAAGATCCTCGTCCACCTATAGTATGTTTTCTAATATCTTCAATAGTAATGCCCTCTGCTCCAGTTTTCGTTTGAATGAAAGTAATGATTTTATAAATCTTACTTTGTATTCTTATTATGCAATGAACCTGTCGTATGAGATTTTCTTTATTGTCTCTTACTGTTTTCCATCGTGAATATATTTTTTTATATTCTCCTTGAAAAATTGGGTGTTTTTTACTAATTTCATTAATTTTTTTGGAGATTTCATTCTCTAATTCTTCGTTTTTATCGGAAAAAAGATGAATTTTTTTAATCATCTCATCTTGTGATTTAAAAGCACCTTCATAGTCCAGGGATAACGCTTCACTTGAAATTTCGTTTGCTCTAAATTCCATATTTCTTATTTTTTCCTCAATAAAATCGGAGAATTCTTCTTTTAAGCCCTCTATCGTTTCTTTTTCTTTAGTCTTAATCTCTTTCAGAGAATCCAACTTAGATCTAATATCCAATGCAGCAGCTTTAACATGTTCTGAAGAATCCTGACAGAAATTTATAAATATTGGCAGAGTTTTTGTTATTAGTTTTAAATTCATTTCTTTTATGACTAGATTTCCCAATATGAAGACTGAAAATTCTTTAACATGCACATCTTCTTCATTTTCTAGCAAATTTATGAAGAACTCGACGACTTCATTAAAAATTTGTTCGAAATTAGCCAATTTTTCGAGCGCGAAACACAGTGATACACGAATTTGACTATTTAAGCTTGTATCTTTCACCAAATTAAAAATATCATTTAATTGAACATTAATGGAATCTACATCTCCTTTTTTTATCGAATCGTTCGCGTTTTTTATTACATCCTTTACCTTTTTTTCCCAAAATCGCTCGATTTTTATCATTGTCCTATATTTCTATATCTTCTCTAGTTATGGAATCATTATGAATATAAATAATTTGATTTATGTATGGGATAATTATAATAACGACTCCTATAATATTCACCAACAAGAAAACCACCAAGTCCACAATAGATATTAAATAAATTGAAGAAGTTGAGCCTTGTTGAAATAAAAACAGATATGTACCCTCTAAAATGTAAATAAATAAGCCAATCGATGTAATTAATCCAATAAATCCAACAATTATGAATCGTCCGCGATATATTATGAGAGAAATTATACTATTCGCAATAAATACACACATACAAATAAGCATTAAAAGCTGAGAAATAAATAACCAAACACCGAAAAGCGCTGCATCTATTTGAAAATTTCCGTTTATCGGAGACCATACTAACCAGGTTCCTAGCGTTACTAAAAACGCAATAGAAAGTCCAATTCCCGCGAGAGCTAATAAAATGTAAAGATTAAGGTAAATATCTCTAAAAAGCACTAAATTTTGTGGTTCTGCGTATTTTTTTAACATAAACTTGAGCCGTTTTTCAATTTCAGGAGGAATCTCTTTCTCTAAAACAACTAAGTCGAAGTTATTGTATTTATTTTTAATCTCAGAAAGCGTCTTAATCCCAAGTTTTTGCTTTTTGGATTTTGACTTTGGACCTAACCATAAGTACAATTTTTTTCCTTTTTCATCTAAAAAAATAACGAGATCGTGAAGTAATAGGCTATTTTCTTCCTCAACCCAATTTTCAGCAATTTCATTAAAGATAAATGTCTTCATTTTTTCCTTCCACAACCACAAAATCAATAATTAAAATAAAGAAAAACGTACTAAATAAATTTACTTGAGTTTATTTAAAATTTAGGTACTTTCAAGTTAGTAATGTAAAATCAGCAGCTATTAAAAATAAATTATTGAGTATTACATTCTACTCTTTTTTTAATGTAATCCCATAAGTTCTTAACATATTCTTTGAATTCTTCCATTTCTTCATTACTTAATCGGCTAAATCTCTTTTGAACAGATAAGTAATCCTCGATTGGTTTTCTTTTTGAGGGATCCAAATGTTTATTACTTGGGTGAGAGAGCACGAATTTTCCCCGTTCTATTTCATATAACGGCCAAAATCCCGTTTCTACAGATAATTTTCCAATTTTAATTGTGTCTTGAGTAGAATAACCCCATCCTGGAGGACAAGGAGATAATATGTGTAGATACTTTGTACCTTTAATTTCTTTAGCTCTCTTGAATTTGGCGTAAATGTCAAGTGGATAAGACGCACAAGAAGTTGCAACATAAGGTATATCGTGGGCTTCTAATATTCTTGGCATATTTTTTTTATGCTCTCGCTTTCCGTTTATGGGCGTAGTAGTTGTATGAGAACCGTAAGGAGTCGAACCAGATCGTTGTACTCCAGTATTCATATAAGCTTCGTTATCGTAACACGCATAGATGAAGTTCGTTCTTCTTTCAGCAGCTCCACTTAAACCTTGAATTCCAATGTCTGTTGTCCCTCCATCACCAGCAAATGCCACGACAGTCACCTCGTTACCTTTCCCCATCATTTCTAGAGCAGAGGCAATGCCGCTCGCGCTTGCAGCAACTGTCTCAAACGGCGTATTTAGGACGGATATCTTATTTACGCTTGTGAAGCCTTGCATCCCGTGAAGAACTGTCAAACAAGAAGCCGGAACCGTAATTATTGTGTCTGGACCCAGCGCCTTAAGAGCAATTCGATATATAAGGGATAATCCGCACCCTGAACACATTCTATTTCCAGCAAGCATGTATTCCTCGTCTTCAATATCGTATAGTTTCACTTTATCTGCCATTTTCAACTTTCCCTCCTTTTTTCAAAAAGTCCAATTCATCAAGTTTTAAACCAATAAATTCAGTTTGTTCAACATATTCATTTTTCTTTTCTAATTCAATCGTCCTTAAAACTCCATTAATTAAATCGTCGGCTTTTACATCTCTTCCACCTAATCCAACGATGTATCCTTTTATGAAAGGTCGATTTTTAAGTTGATATAGAGCACTCTTCAACTCCGTGAATAGAATTCCTTCGTATCCGTATCCAACATCCCTATCGAACACGACAACCGTTTTTATATCCTTAAAAACTTCTCGTAAGTGCTTAGCGGGAAAGGGTCGGAATAATTTCAAACTAATTAATCCGATCTTTATTCCTTTGGCTCTTAACTTATCGATTACAAGTCGCGATTCAGAGGCTACGGAACCAACTGCAAAAATAACTATATCAGCGTCTTCCATTTTATAAGCTTTATATATTCCATTGCCATAGGACCGCCCGAATTTTTCGGCAAATAGGTCGTGTACTTCAACGACTTTCTCAATAGAATGTTCCATAGCGCGTTGAAGCGAATACCTGAACTCGTAATACCCAGGAGCGGTACCCTCTTCTCTTTTCACTACATGAGGAGTCGTTACCGGACATACCCCTTTTACGACATTCATATCTCCAAGATTCAAGTGATGTTTTAAAGGTGGAATAAAATCGTCGATTCTGCTCTGAGGCTCTAATCTAACTGGCATAAATGTATGGGATAATATATATCCGTCGTAGCTTACGAGAGTTGGTACATAGACGCAAGGATCTTCTGCTATGCGAAACGCTTGCAAATTCGTATCGTAAATCTCTTGATTATCTTCGCAAAACATTTGTAACCAACCGGTATCTCTGACCGTAAATGCGTCTTGGTGATCAGTCCATACAGACCATGGAGCACCTACTGCTCTCGTTGCAATATTCATAACAATAGGTAACCTATTTCCTGCCGCCCAACATAAGATCTCATACATTAACATCAAACCGTGGGAAGAGGTTGCCGTATAGGTTCTGACTCCAGTGGCTGACGCTGCAACGCACGCAACTAATGCTGATTGTTCCGATTCAACTCTAACCATTCGAGCGTTTAATTCACCGCTTTCTATGAAATAAGAAATTTTTTCAACAACCGGGCTTTGAGGCGTTATCGGATACGCGGCAACTACTTGAACTTTTGCACCCTTACACGCGTACGCTGCTGCGTGATTGCCTATCATAATCTCGTATTCTTCGCTCGCATTCATAATTCGCTCTCCTCCACCATTTCTATAGCTTTATGAGGGCATACCTCCACACAAATGCCGCATCCTTTACAATAATCGTATAGAATCCTTGGGGGGATGGTACGAGTAATAATGGGCTCCGGACAATATAACCAACAGAAATGACACACATTCTTTTCCATTTTTGCGACAATACACTTATCTAAATTGATTTTAGGCTTAATCGTGCTCCAAGAGCCAGTTTTTCCGGCTTCCCCTTCGACTGGTTTTTGAACTGATGCCAGAATTTTCTGGTAGTCTTTTTCTTCCGTCATTTTTTTCCAACCGTTCTTTTTTTTATGAAATAATCTTTAAATCTTAAGGGATACCCAATAAAAATTTATTAAGTATCCTCTCTAACAATTAAGGAGTAAAGTTAATTTTGATGCCTCCTCTGCTAAGGAGCTGTTAAACTCTCCCTTTTCCTTTCCCATTACCTTTATTATCGCTTTTTTAATTGAATCTAAATCGAGCGACTCCAATGTTTCCGTTAACACGCCTAAAATTGGAGTATTAATAATGGGAAGGCCTTCTATATACAAATCTTTATCGTAACAAAATTTCGAAATATTGGCGGATGCAATTCTTATCTTATGTGTGATATTGTAATAATCTTTAATTTCTTCTGGAGATTTATCGGAGTTAATTATCAATACTCCGTTTTCCTTGATATTATCAACAATTATTTGGTTTAATACAGTTTCATCTAATACCATCGCGATATCTGGATGTGCTATTTCAGCTCTCGTCCAAATTTTCTTGTTTTTCGAGATTCGTGCAAATGCTTGAACAGGAGCCCCCCTTCTCTCAGCTCCAAAGCTCGGAAATGCAACGACATCTTGAAAGTTTCCGCTTAAATACGCGGCTTCTACAATGATTTGGGAAGCTAATACACAACCTTGACCTCCCCGACCGTATATTACGATTTCGGTGATTCCATCTGCATCCGTCATTTCTCGTTGTCTCTGCTAAAGTATGCTGATATAATAAATTTATTTATCGTATTTTTTGAAAAATAATAATAAACTGAATTAAAAATTTACTGATAATAGAAAATAATTCCAACCGGAAATGTTCAAATTTTAGAAAAGTACAAAAAAAAGTTAAGGGATAATTTAAAAGTTGGCTATTTAGAAATGCTTTTCCAACCAATCGCTTAAATCTTTTAATACTTTCTTCCGATCCTTTTCTAATTCGTTGTATACCTCGTGATATAAGTCGTCGTAGATTATTATCGTTTTATCATCCATTTGAAATCCAGATATTACTTCCTCAGCTTCAGTTACCGCTTGGTCGTCTGAACCTCTTTGAAATAAGAGGGGCAATTTAAAATCTTTCACTGTTTCTGGCATTTTTGAAAAAGCAGCAAACATAATATGCGCTAATTTTGATGTACATTTTTTATAGCGAACCAATGGATCTTCAACATACGCTTTTACTTCTTCCGGATCGTGAGAAAGGAAATTAGCATCAAGTCCAGAACTAGCACTCATTTTTGGAGCAATTTTGGAAATAAGTTTTGCCATAAATTTTAGAGCACCACCTTTATTTCCATAATTTTTTCCGCTTCCTGATAGGATTAAACCGCTCAAGAGTGATTCGTATTTAATTACAAAAGACACTGCAATTCCTGAACCCATAGAATGACCAAGCATGAATATTGGCAATCCCTTATGTCTGTTTTTTATAATATCGTAAAGTTTTTTCTCGTCTTCTACAAATTCATCCATACTATTAGCGAAATTTATAATTCCCTCGCTTTTCCCATGTCCGCGGTGATCATCAGCGTAAACAGCATAACCGAGTGGAATTAATGCGTTCACTACATGCATATATCTTCCTGAATGTTCTGCAAATCCGTGAACAACTTGAACAACGGCTTTAGGTTTGTCTGGGAGCCACGCTTGATAGTAGATTTTTAATCCACCAACACCTTTGAATTCGCTCTCAATATGTTTCATACTTAATTCACACTTTTTTTATTTGTATATTAGAATCAAATTCACAAAAAAAACCTTTAGGTTATGTTATCAACTTAATAAAAATCATTAAAATTATGCAGAGACTTTTTATTTAAATTAAGTAAGTATATTTTAATTAGAAAGCACACGAGGAAATTAGGTTTAAACTTTGCCATGGAGTCTTATAAGGACCTAAACCCTAGAAAGTTAACTCCAATGATGAAACATTGGTACGATGTTAAGAAACAATACCCCGATAAATTAGTAGCGTACAGAATGGGCGATTTTTTTGAGTTCTTCTACGATGACGCCGTTAGGATATCTAGACTTCTTGGAATTACGCTGACAAGAAGAACTTTCGGAGGGAGAGATTCATATCCTCTCGCGGGCATACCACATCATTCCGGTAATTATTTCAAGAATTTAGTGAACATGGGGGAAACGGTAGTCATAGTTGACCAAACTGAAGATCCCGCCGAATCAAGAAGAAAAGGAAAGAAAATTGTTGACCGAGACATCGTAAGGATTCTTTCTCCAGGGACAATTATCGAATCTGACATGCTTAACGCGAGCGAGAACAATTATGTTTCTGCAATTGTAAGAAACAAAAAAGCCTTTGGTATTGCATTAGCCGATTT
>JAHQWX010000001.1 GCA_029856375.1 Promethearchaeia archaeon
CAGACAGCGTAAAGGGCATATGCGCCACAAGCATTTAGAAAAGACTTCACTTTTAGTTGCTATAGGAATCTTTATACATAACTTTCCTGAGGGTATTGCAACTTTAGCAGGTACCTTGAAGGACATGCAATTAGGCATTTTATTAGCCACTGCCATCGCTATACACAACATTCCAGAGGGAATCATAGTTGCGGCACCAGTTTGTGCTGCTTCTGGAAAGCCTAAGAAGGCAATTTTGTGGTCCTTTTTATCGGGAGTAAGCGAACCACTTGGCGCGATATTAGCTGGTCTTATCCTCTTACCATTTATAAACGACTTACTAATTGCGGGAATGTTAGCAGTTGTCGCCGGAATAATGGTTTTTATCTCATTAGACGAGTTATTACCCATGTGTCAGAGATATCGCTACGAGCATCTATCGATTTTAGGATTAATTTTGGGATTTCTTGTGATGGGTATCAGCCTTGCATTGATTTAAGATTAAATAGAAGGAGGTAAATTAAAAGATGGAAAAAATTGAAAAAAAATTAAAAGAAATACCAGAAAGCCAACAGAGATATTTGGACGCAATTCATTTAATTTCGAAAAAACCAGGGAAAAAAGCTGGATGGGTTTCAAACACCGAGATCGCGGACTTTCTAAGCGTAAAACCTTCATCAGTAACCAATATGCTTCACCACTTAAAAGAATCCGACTTACTTTCATGGACACCAAGAAAGGGTATTAGGCTGACTCCAAAAGGTAAAAAAGTCGCATTGAGATTACAAAAGATTCATAGACTATTACAGGAATTCTTTTCTGAAATTTTAAAAATCGAGAACGAAGAGGTGGTGGAACAATTAGCTTGCGATATCGAACATCACATTTTTAATCAGAGCGAAGAAGTGTACAACAACTTAAAAAATTTGATGGAAAACAGTTCAAAACTACTCTCGTGTATGGATTCCTTGGATAAATCAGAGTAATTTACTTTTTTTCTTACTTAATATTAAATCAAAATTTAAATATAAGACTGTAATTAGAATACTTGTTATTCAATTAAGAGGAGTATATTTAATGTCAAGTGATTTAGAAGAGAAAATTACTGCGATAAAGAATAGATTTATTGATTTCAAATACTTTATTGAATTAGGAAGCGTAAAGGATTTTTTGCTTTTTACGTTAAACGCTCCATCTAAAATCGTAATCGGGCTGAATTTTAATTTTGGTAAACGCGAAAGCGTTTCTGTTGGATACGATCCTTTTAGAAAAATTTACTTTACGCAAATGCACACAAATATGTTGTCGGGTGGAAATGTAACTGCTTATTTCCCAAGCGAGTCTCTTACCGATGAGTTAGTCCTAAAAAAAGATAACAAATTCTTCGACGATTTTTTTACAAAAAACGAGAAAGATGTCGCATTTACCACCTTAGAAAAATTCTTGTTTTTACAAAAAGCCGTTGGGGAATTTGAAGACAAGACTGGAGGAAAACCAGTAAATATAAAAATTAACGAATATTTCGAAAATTTAGAGAGCTTTATTAGCTCAAACAACTTACCAATTTGTTTTATATTGGAAGGAAAAGATAAAAGCGAGCCAGATTTGCTATTTACATTTAACCTCTCAACTTCAATTAACATTCAAGATATAAACTCGCTAAATATTAGCTGCTATCTTGACAGCAAACAAAAAACTAGAGGTTTTTGCTATATCAAACAAGACGAAAATTTGAAAATAACTTTAATGGAGGATTTAAAAGATATTAGCCATTCTGAGCTATTTAAATCGACATTTGTTTTGCTTATTAACATTAAATCGTTCAAAATTCCATAGAGATTTTTTTCCCTATGGAAATTTTTTCAAATATTTGCATATTAGTATCGATATTAAAGCTTTAATATTGGTATATTTGCGTGTTATTTTCCAGATAATAGTTCTAAGAATTTAAAATAATAATTTTCTAATCATCTCTAATTCTATTAACAAATTAAGAAGCAACGACAAAAATATTTATATTCAATCTTCAAAAATATTATACTTGAAGAGAATTAAAAAATTGTTTGAGTATAATCTTTTTAATCAATAAATATCCACTTTATTCACGAATTACTAGAGGAGATTAGGTTTTAATGAAAATTATAACAATAAATTTGCCCCAAAAATATCTTGACGCAATTGAAACGCTCATTAACTTGGGATATTATCCATCCCGATCTGAAGCCATAAGAATTGCTCTAAGGGACTTTCTTGGAGCCGAACTCGAAATGTTTAACAAGTTAGATAGGGATTCGTTCCAAAAACTGAAGAAAACACAATTAAATTCAATGATAGCTCTATAAGAGCGTTTTTACATCTTTTTTTTTTATTTTTATTTTAATAGAAAAAGAGCAAATAAAGTTATAACATTTTTAGAAACTCGCCAACTTTATTTTTAATTTTCTTAGGAATTTTTGGGTCGTATTTTCTTCCAATATACTCTTTTAGTGCGATAAGTCGATTGTCTGATATTCTTGGTTGCATTAATTCATCTGCCAAATTTTTAATAAGATCTGTATCGTAAATGCTTTTTACTGGTTTGAGCATTTCTATAATCTTTTCGGCTTGAACGATAAAATTTTCGATTTCTTTTTCTATGACGATATTTTGACTGTCTAAATCTATGATATCGAGAGCTTGTTTGACTAATTGCCTTTCAAATTCTGTGTTACTGGACCAGGGACATTGGACGACATAACCCTCAGGACTAAGTATTAAAGCGTCTTTATCTTTTAATTTTATATCGTCATAAGCGTGAAATTCAATGGGAGTAATAGAGCTTGTTTCACCTATTTTGAGGGGAGATACTTTAGTGAAAAGCTTTTCTAAAGCTCCGATAAAGGCTACATCGATTTCTTGGCAAAGAAGATACGTTTGATAATTGAAAATGTATCCATGTAGAAGGTGATATAAGACAAAATCACCCAAACGAACAAGTATGTCTCTAAGCGAAAATTCTTTAGACTTTTGGTCCTTTAGGTCTTCAGCAACCTTTCCAAAATCAAAAAGAACATCAATCCTTTCATAACCTCGAACAATACCCTTATTGTCTAAAAATAGAATAAATGGGTGCTCGCACACGAGATGTTCTGGAACTTGAATTTTAATATTTCCGAATTTTTTTTGTTCAAAGAGATTATGAGGGAGTTGAATTAATTTTTCAGCTGCGCATATTGGGCACTTAACTCCCACTTGTTGGTATTCTAAGCTCATACTTCAAAATTTGAAATTATTAAAATTTCTATATATATTGAAATATAGAAAATTCGAAAATTAAAAATTATTGATTGGAATTTACTACAGAAATTCGATAACTAATTTTAGAATAGAATCTTTTACCAATTAAATTCGTATTAGATACTATAAATTCAAGGAAAAAAATAGGTAACACACAAGATGAAATTTGGTATAACTCCGATCAACCTAGATAACTTTGTAGGGTCGGTTAAAGATCCAAAGGGAGGTTTAAATTTACTAAGATTTGACTATTGCGAAATTGTACTTGACGGGATTAAGAGAGGATATAAGCACATTGAGCTAACGCTTGATTTAAAGTACATTCTTCCAGCAAGTTTTAAGAAAAAAATTGTAGAGGGTCTTAAATTTATAAAGGAAAAACATAAGATTTCTTATAGCGTTCATTTTCCATTGTGGGCAATTGAACCAAGCTGTCCAAATCGTTTCATAAGAAAGGCCTCAACAGATTGTTTGATTGATACTGTTGAAACAGTAAGACAATTAGATCCAGAAGTTTACGTACTTCACGCTTCCGGAGCGTTAGCGGCCGAGTTCTCGAGAATGGCGATTCCAGATCAATATAAGGGCGTAGTAATGGGTTTATTTGCCGATAACGGAGTTAAAGCAATCAAGCGCTTAGTAAGGGAAACAGACCTCGATCCTACAAAATTAGCGCTAGAAACGATCGAATTTCCGCTTGAGAAAACGCTCGATCAGATAAAAAGAGTAAGAGGATCTAAAATGTGCATTGATACGGGGCATGTTTTAGCGAAATATCCGGGAGATTTTGATTTAGTTGAACTCGCTAACGATTACTTAGACATTACAGGTGAGATTCACTTACATGATGGATTTCATATACCAAACGACAAAGGAGGTTACCAAATAAACGATCATATCGCTTTGGGCGAAGGCAATTTACCGGTGGAATTTTTAAAAGTGTTACACGAGAAGGATTTTCAAGGGCCCGTAGTGTTCGAACTCAGTTTTGAACAGGCTAAACGGTCATTAGAATTCATTAAAAAAAATGTTCCCGAAATAGAAATAGAACTGATTGGTTAAAGAAAGTATTATAAAAAATTAAATTAATTGCACCTCAATACTTAATTAATTCTTCTTAATAAAAGTGATATTAAAATGCCAACTAGAATGACTCAACCGGAGCTCGATCTACTCCCAAATGGCGATAGTTCGGGTATGAGGGTTGCAATTCTGGAGGAACCATATAAACTTCTCATTGCAAGAGCAAAAATTCCCGAACCAAAAGAAGACGAAGTTTTAGTGAAAATAAAATACGTAGGAATTTGTGGAAGCGATGTAGAAGCGTATCGGGGGACCAGAGCTCCCGAATTTATGTCTTTACCAGCGAGACTCGGGCACGAGGTTGCTGGCGTAATCGAAGAAGTGGGTTCAGATGTAATAGGATTAAGTAAAGGAGATTATGTTTGCTTGAGATACGTGTGGGGGGCGTTTGCGGAATATCTATGTTGCAAGCCTTTTAATCTGAAAGTCGTCCCGAAAGAATTTCCGCTATTAGAAACTAGTTTAATAGAAATTTTACCCGGTGTTCTCCATACGGCAGAATTAGCAAAAATTAATCCGAGCAAAAATGTATTAATCATGGGGCAAGGAGTTTCAGGTCTCGTATTGACGCAAGCAATTAAGTTATTTTCTCCGAAAAATCTGGTTGTGACTGACTTGTTTGATTCAAAACTTAACTTATCAAAAAAGTATGGTGCTACACACGCATACAAACTGCCCTCACCTGACTCAATGACAATGGATGTAGTGGGTAAAGACTTTCCCGAGGGATTTGAAGTCGTAATACCGTGCCTTCTCGAGGGAGATGGAGTGGTTGATGCTATAGATTGTGTAGCGCAAAACGGCGTGATTATATTATACGGATGTATTGGAGTGTGCAATAAGCCAATTGACTTTTTTAAGGTTCACAGGAAAAGAACAGCGATCATAAGTACTGAACCAAGACGCGATATCGATAATCGCCGGCTCTTCGACGAAGGCGCGCGATTGGTGGTGGAAGGGCTTGTTAACACAAAAGAGATGATTACGCACATAATACCGCTTTCAGAGATACAGAAAGCGTTTGAGCTTCGCGAGAAGCATCGAAAAGATGTGATTCACGTAATTGTGGATTGCGAAAAATAATAAATGGAGGGATTAGAGTGTCAAATTTTATGCCAAAATGCAAAATAACTGTAATAAAAAGAACTCTAAATAAAGATTTAATAGATCAATTTATAGTTGACGAGTATAAGGGAATTCAAAAGTGCGAAGTATTTGAGGATGGTCAGGAATTCGTTATTGACCCAAATCAAGCAAAAGTACCAGAAGGATTTTGCGATTGGGCTTGGGCAGATATCCGAAAGGATATTATGACGATCGCTTCGGGTGGTAACATCATAGGAATGAAACAAGACGGTGCAACGATATCGGGATGTTCTGATTGGTCTAGACCGGTATATTTTAAAATAGAACGATTAGAGTAAGAGCAGTTATAATAATTTAATTTCAAAAAAATTCAGAGAATAGGGCTTTAATTCTACTGAAACTTGAATTTTGCTATTTTCTATTGAGATCTCAAATTCTTTGAGAGGTTTAAGTTTTTCTTCTTCCCTTATTTCATTAAACATCGATTCATCTAAATAGGTCGGTCGTTTTAAATCAATCCAAACTTTATAGGTATTGTTTTTAGTTGCGTCAACAACATAATGAGAAATCTCTGCGCTTTTGAATTTATCCAGTAGTCCTTTAATTACTGCGTTTGATCTTTTAGAGTTTGTCTCGTTAAATTTTGGATTAAAATTAGAGAATAATAAATATATATCGTTGTCTTTTTTAGTGCATAATGCAGAAACATCGGTTTTTTCAAACTTGAGTGGATTTTCTTGCTTTAGCATCTCTCCTTTCATTAGATTTAAGATTTGATACGCTTTCACAACTGGTTTTACAATAACTTGCGTATCTTTTAATGCTTCCTCGAGTTTTAAACTCGCAAACGGAGCAGTTGTGAGACTTCTACAACCCTTGAAAATCGTTCCAGCTTCGTCGGAGAAGTGGAGATTGTCTGAAAATACAAGGGAAATGTTGTGATTAAAATTTTTTCTAAATTGCTGTAAAAGCGTGGCGATATATCCGGTGTACGATGAATAGTACTCGTTATTTCGAAATTCAAACTTAGAATTGACATTTACTCCTTTAGCGCACCCAACTACTGGATCGAGTTCGGTTATGTGAATTTCTACATCATCAGGTAAATAAGCAGAATTGTTAAATTTCCGCGCATTTTTTCCGTTCCTCTTGAAACTTGCGATTGTTTTCATGTACTTGCGCAAATTTCTAAAAATTTTTTTGATACTAGGCGTTGGAAAGTATAGTCCGCCTTTCAAGTGAAAAGATATGAAATCCAGTTTCGCCCCGATTTGTTCAGTAATGTGATTTTTTTCGTACAAACAGTGTTTTAGGAATTTTTTGAAAAATGGGAGCATTCTCAAAGCAACGGCAGGTCCGCCAATTTTAAAGTCACCATCGGGAAATATATCGTATAAAGCTGCGACTGTGTAGTCGTAGAGTTTAATATATTCCTTAATTGAACCCTTAAAATACACAGCATCAGGTTCGTTCCACACCTCGTAAATAAATAATTTATGTTTCTCAGGATATTTATCTTTGAGATGCTTCACGCATTCGCGAATTAAGGTTCTCCATTCGTCATAATCCTTTGGTGGATTTTTCCATCTTCCTTTTTTATTCAAAGGGGCGCTTGAGAGAACATCTGGCATGAATCCAAATTCAATATAGGGAATGTATCCATTATTGATGAGCGTGTCGTAGACGGCGTCCAATTTTGCCCAATCAAAGATAAGCAAACCTTGTTCGTCCCTTTTCACAGGATCGCATCCCGCATCCACAACCCCCCTCAAGTCGCCTTTAGGACCAGTAAACATGTTGTGGATTCTGATATATTTAATACCCGTTTTTAATTCTCTAAGGCGTTTCAGGGAATTTGCACCAAAGGCTGAATATGTGCCAGTTATTTCGTCATAGCCCACAGCAAAGAAGAAATCGTCGAAGACTCCAGAAGTAATTGAGTAATCAAACGCAAAATCCATAATATTCAATTTCCTTTCAGTAATCTTGTTTAATGCATTTTATTACTGTTTCAATATAAGATTCCAAGTAAAGATTATTAAATATTAAAAGCATAACATAAAATCAAATCGAAATTTGTAAGATTAATAATAAAATCACGGATGTTATTTTGCTCGGAATTATTTTAGGAATTTCAGCGGGAGTGGCGAATTATCTAGGGATAGTGCTTCAAAAAAAAGCGGTTAACGATATGTCCGACGAAGCAAAAGAGAACATGTTCTTCAAAACTTTAGTTAAGAATCCAGTGTGGCTGCTCGGTCTCATCTTAAGTCAAGCAGTTTCAGCAGTTTGTATGATTACTGCACAAATTTATGTTGGTCCCGCTTTATTGCCCGGATTAATGGCATCGGGTTTGATTGTTTTAGCGATTGGTTCAGCAAAAATAAATAAAGAAACGCTTCAGCTTCCCGAAATTTCCGCAATATTGTTTATTTTCGGTGCAGTTATTTTGCTTGGACTCAGTGGTCTTTCGATCGAAGTAGGTAATTTTGATTTTTCGCAGGTGTGGTTTTTTATTAATTGTATAGTTTTTACTGGTGTTTTTATCGTTTTATCGTTTATTTTCGAAATTTTTCAGCGGAAAATGGAAAATGTTCGGGCGATTCTTCTCATTCTTATTGTCGGTGCTATGTACGTACTATCAAATTTTTGGATAAGCCCTTTAATAGGAACGATTGATAACATTTTTACGGGCTCTGCGATTTGGGTAGAATGGATTCTATTCCTTTTAGCGTGTGTAATTTTAGTTTTAACAAATATATTAGC
This sequence comes from Promethearchaeia archaeon, assembly GCA_029856375.1. Classification (GTDB taxonomy): domain Archaea; phylum Asgardarchaeota; class Lokiarchaeia; order Sigyniarchaeales; family SOKP01; genus 6H3-1. The sequence goes on from JAHQWX010000001.1 coordinate 8,191, forward strand.
TATTGGAAAGCAACAAACAGCATTTAAGTACGGAGACGCGAGTAAGCTCGTCCCGCTTAGACAATTTCCTATTCAAATGGCACCTGCTTTCATTTATTTGTTTGTGTTTTCCTCTGCTCCCCCTTTTTTGTTCTCTATACCATTTCTCTTAGTTGCGGCAACAATGATTATCGTTAGCTCTTTCTTGTTGGGAAAAAGACAGGCGGAGATTTAAATTTACGCCGATTTTACTTTAGGTTTTAATTCTTCCGCTCTTTTACTTAAAATATTTTGCACTTCTTCGTAGTCTTTTCTATAAAACTTCAGAGCAGGAACCCACCAAATAAACGATAAGAAAGTAAATAGAACCGCAAACGACATCATAAATGTGTATTCTCCTGGCATGAATATTAGAATTAACGCACCGATCAATTCCCCCAATCCAGTTCCACACGCGTCAAAGAAGCGCCCCAGAGAAATCATAGTACTTCTTTGCTCCGGTAAATTAATTTCAGTTATTGCAGATAACCAGTTAGGATAAATTCCCGCATCAAGGGCCATTCCTGCACCAATTATTAATGCTACAGTTAAAACTATTGGAGTCATTAATGTTTGAACTAAATCTAATCCCGTAGCGTCCCACGGAATATTAACACCGAGAAGTACAAATGGAACTGTAGATATTGAAAGAATTATGCCTAATTTGATTCGGATTAAATTATCGGATTTTAGGCGCTTATCTCCAATATGAGCGAATCCAAAAGTTCCCACCATTGATAATAGACCTACTAACGCTAATAAAATTAAGCCATTATCGGGATTTAATCCGTGATCAAACGCTAACCACGAAACACCATAAGTAAAGAGAATTCCACCAGGGATATTATCAACTAAATTTGGAATTAGAAAAAGATTAGAACGCCTTTTCCAGAGATATTTAATATCTTCTGGCTTTATAACATATTGAAAAGATAAACTGGGATCAGACTTATAGATATCGGCCAGTCCATTTTCACTCCCACCTCTTGGAGGTTCTTTTAATAAAAATAATATTGGGATAAAAGCTAACCCGATAATCCCCATAATTAGATAAGGTAGGTGCCAATCAATGAGAGCTATTTCAACAAACAACAATGTGCCAATTAAACCTCCAATAAATCCTGTAATTATGGATAACCACGCGAAAGCCGAGCCTCTATTTTCTGATTTATAAGAATCGGAAAAAATTGAATAAATTGCAGGCGCCATTGACCCATTACCAACAGCAACAATTACTTGAAAAAAGAATAATTGCAGATAATTTGTAGCAAAAAATGTAAAAATTGAAAAAACTGAAGAAATTATACCACCAATAATAATAACCTTGATGCGGGGAAATTTATCACCCATATAGCCGAAGAGCACTCCAAGACCGGTGCTTATATATGTGCTTGCTACGGTGATAAGACCAAGATGTCCGACAGTAAAATTTGGCCATATTTGAACCCAATCGTCATAAATCGGTTTTTGAATAACTGGAAGGATTGCGACCATAACGCCAGCGATTGCAATTATAACAAACAATGATAACAAAGTAATTCGGGATAAGCTAGTTTTAACTGACATAACGCATCATCAAAGAGTATTTTTATAAATTTATAGATAATTTTTAATCGTTACATTATTTATAATTTTTAAGCATGAATGACGAGGAAACAAAAATATATAGAAAATTGCAAGAGCATCTTGATAAATTACCTATCGGGTTCCCGATTACAAAATCTGGCGTCGAATTAAGGTTATTAGAATATCTTTTTACTCCTGAGGAAGCAAATATTGCTACAAAGCTCAGTTCTGACTTCGAACCTATCGAGGAAATTTATAAACGAATCGACGATCCGAATATTTCAATCGAAGATTTGTGCGATTTTTTAGAAAGTAGCGTAAAAAAAGGAGCAATTCAGTACAGAATAGAAAGAGGCAAGAAGCTATACGCTAATGCAATGCTCATTATTGGTATTTTTGAGTTTCAAGTAGATAAACTAACTATGGAATTTATGGATCTTATGAAGCAATACGGGCAAGAGGCGTTTGATATAGAGTTATTTCGCACTAAAATATCTCAAACTCGAGTTGTTCCGGTAGAAAAAAGCGTTGATCACGAAAACTATGTTGCAACTTATAACGATATTAGAGAAATGATTAAAAACGCTGAAGACCCTATTGCAGTTGCTCATTGCGTCTGTCGCCAGAAACAAGATGTTCGAAGAGAGAGAGATCCTTGTAAATTGACTGATCGATACGAAACATGCTTGGGATTTGGGTACATGGCTCAAATGTATATCGATCAAGGCTGGGCTCGCCAAATAAGCAAAGAAGAAGCCTTAAAAATACTCGATAAGAACGAAGAAACTGGATTAGTTTTACAACCCGGAAACTCTCAGAGACCTTACTTCATTTGTAGCTGTTGCGGTTGCTGTTGTGGATTATTAAGAGACTTAAAGAAGATGAATAATCCAGCAAGACTTATGAAAACAGCATATGTTGTTGAGGTAGATCCCGAAGCATGTGCTGGATGTGGGGTGTGTATAGAACGCTGTCAGATGGGTGCGTTAAAACTAGTTGATGACATTTCGACTGTGAATAAAAAAAAATGTCTAGGGTGCGGTTTATGCGTGGTTACTTGCCCAACCGAAGCGATTAATTTGGTAAACAAAGAGAAAGAAGCAATTCCACCAGAATCCGAAGACCAGTTACTTCAAGCGATTTTAGATAAAAAGAACGAATTAATTGAAAAATATAACAAAAGGAAATAGATTCCTATAAAGGTTCTACATTTTCTTTTTTCCCTGTTTTTGACGATTTATATAACGCCATAATCATGCGCAATACCTTTGCGCTTTCTTCTACCGTATTTAGAAATGGTTCATCGTGTAAAATCCAATTTCCAAACGCTTTGATGCACTTACCAAAATGAAAAAATCCAGAATATTTCTTTTCAGTTTTATATTTTTTCACATCAATCCACTTAAGTTTGGAAAATGGTGCTGGTCCATAATATTCGCACCAACCCTTTTCTCCAAACACTTGTAAACTTACCATATCGTTTCCGAATTTTCTCGGCTTTGATGAAACTATCATAGAATTGTTTAATTGCGCATAAACATCGTTTTCAAATTCGACAATACCGAATCCGAAATCTTCCACTTCAATATTTTTAAATTTTAGATTATCTACTTTTCCAATAACAGAAATAGGATCGCCTAAGGCCCAGATCATTATGTCTAAAATGTGAGAACCGTGCATCATCAAGGTACCTCCACCCGCTTTATCCATTTTAGTACGCCATAATCCCTTTTCAAAATACTTAAGATCTCTTGAAAAATAAATGCCACAATTCGCGTAATATAACTTACCAAGATGACCGCTTTGAACACCTGTTGCAAGAGCATTGCAATTTGGGTCGTATCTATATTGGTAATCTATTCCTATTTTTAGCTTAATAAATTTCTTATCCAATTGATTGATCTCGCGAGCATCTTCTACCGAAATTGTGAGAGGTTTTTCGCAAAAAACATGCTTACCTTCTTCTAGGGCTTGCTTGATCATCGGTTTATGCAAGAAATGAGGAGTAGCTATGCAAACCGCATCAATATCCTCGTTTTTATACATTTCTTCGGGATTATCATACGCACGGCCTTTTTTCCCAGCTATTTTTTGGGCTCTCTCAATCATTGGGTCAACTGCGGCAACGATTTTAGTATTTTTCACTAGCTTTACGAGAATTTTATACATCCTAGCTATCATTCCGCAACCAATTACGCCAACCTTAATAAATTCATTATTTTCCATTATAACTGCTCAACTCTATTGGTTTCTACCATGTCTCATTAACCTAAAGCGAATAGGTTTTCATGAATTAAGTATAATATTTATTAAATTTTCATCTATAGTATTTATTAAGTTTTTTTCATTAATTTTGGCAAATAAAACATTTAAAACCTTAATGCAAAAATGTCTAAACCTAACTGGAAAAATTTCGAGCATTTTAAATACAAAAACCTCGATTTGCTTAAACAAGCGTTTCAAGATTTAGAATTAAAAGTCCCATTTTCTACAAATACAAATTGTTTGAAAACATTGATATATAAAAACGGAATTTTCATTCCAAATAGGTTATCAATTCAGCCGATGGAAGCCGTAGACGCGAATGAACAAGGAGGACCTTCAGAATTAACAAAGAGAAGGTATTTGCGATATGCAAAATCTGGTGCGGGTTTGATATGGTTCGAAGCAACTTCGATTTTGGAGGAAAGTAAATCAAATCCTAACCAATTCACAATTAACAATTCTAATGTAAAAAATTTTCGAGAATTAGTCGAAGAAATTAAAGAGTTAGGAACTAAAACCTTGGAGAAAATAGGATTTGAAAAAAGACCTATTCTTATACTTCAATTAAATCACTCCGGGAGATATTCAAAAAGAGGGCACAAGAGAACACCCTTCAGAACCTACGAGAACGAAGAATTAGATCGCGCAATTGGGATAAATTCAGAAGAAAGTAGCATTCTTACAGATAATGAGCTAAAAAATATCGAAAATATATGGGTTGAAAAATCAATTTTAGCAAAAGAAGCTGGATTTGACGGAGTGGATATAAAATCTTGTCACGGGTATTTAATTAACGATTTATTGTGTTCAAGAAGCCGAAGTAACTCAGATTATGGAGGCCCTTCTTTAAAAAACAGATCTAAATTATTAATAGACATAATTTCTAAACTTAGAAAGAAATATCCAACTAACAACGATTTCATTATCACTACACGCTTAGGTGTTTACGATGGAATTCCTTATCCTAATGGCTTTGGTGTACGAGAAGATGAAGAAGGAATTATCCCACCACTAATTGATTTAAAAGAACCGCTTCAGCTAATTAAAATGTTATATGATAGGGGAGTTCATTTAATTAATATAACCATGGGAAATCCATATTACATGCCCCATATCACGAGACCATTTAATCAACCGGGAAATAGTAGTAATATTCCCGATGAACACCCACTTTTTGGAGCATATCGACATTATAAAACAGTTCATGATATAAAAGAACAATCACCTTCAGGAATAATTATTGTTGGTTCTGCTTATTCCTATCTACAGCAATTTGCAGGATATGTTGCGGCAGGATTGGTCGAGAATAATTGGGTAGATATATGTGGATTTGGTCGCATGGCCTTTGCTAATCCCAATTTCCCAATTCAGATTTATAAAGAAGGAAAAATAGACTCCAAAAGGACCTGTATTACTTGTTCCCAGTGTACTGAACTAAAGAAGGCAGGGAGATCGACTGGTTGTGCACTGAGAGACAAAGAATTCTACGCACCCATTTCGAATTCTCAAAAAAATTAACTAAAATTGATTAGGAATAAATTAATAGAAAACATCAAAAAAAAAGAAAAGAAGGTAAATAAATGTGGTAGAATTGACATTTGACGAAAAATTAGAAAGGGCAAGTAATGTAATAGAATGTATGTTCAGAAGAGCCCAAAAAAGCGGAGCCTAGTTATTAAGATTCCCAATAATGCTTACTCTTTTAATGCTTCTTGCCGAAGTGCAGAAGAAGAAAATATCTCAAGAAGAAGACGAAGAAATAGATGAATTAAAAGATATAGAGAAAAAAATCCACTCGTTAATAAATATGTTAAAGAAAGGATTAAAAGATTAGTTTTATTCGTTAAAAAAGAGTTTAATCTCTTGATCTACTAAAAAAGGATCGCTTTCTGCTTTATCTTTGAAATCTAAATCCCAATCTATCAATTTCTTTAACTCTCTTAACTTTTCTCTCGTATAGGAATTGTATTTTTTCACGAATGCGATGTAATAATAGTTAGTAACAGACGATTTCTCTAGCAACATAACTGTACCATCGTCTAGCGTGATTTTGTTCAAACCTACTTTGTTGAGGCTTTTCAATTCTTTCATGGTTTCGTCAATTCCCTTCACAAGCCCTCCGATGAGGTCGTCAAATTGTTTTTTAATCTTCGAAAACGAAAAGGAAGTGAAACAATACACCACTTGCCCTTCTAAATTGGCGATATACACCGATTCGAAGTTTAATTGAAGAAACATCTCGTCCACAAAATTGTTTTCGTAAAACACATAAAAGGCTATCGAAATTAACGCGATTTCAAGAGAATCCAGTAAAATCACCATAATCCAAGAATTTCCGAAACTCAATCGAAAGTAATTGGTTACGATTTTAAGTAGGAGTAGTATGTTTATCAAGTATCCTTTTCTCTTCTTCTTTCTGGATTCTAATCTTTTAAACATCCCGTAGAAAAATAACAAGTATGGAAGGGAGAATAACAATATACATAATGAAATTATCGAATTAAATATTAGGTTTAAGTCAATTAAGTAATAGGCGTAATTATTTTCGATAATCGTTGAGGAGTTAAAGAGAAAAAGAAGGTGAACCCATTGGGTAGAAAAGCCAAAGATTACAAGAAAAAGAAGCAACTTCTTATATTTCAATTGAACATTAATGAAATTGGATAGGTTATTCAAGATTCTAGGTAAAAGACAGCTAGCGACGAAAGAAAACAAAAATCCAAAGATGAGAAACGGGAAATATAAATTTGAATTATCAATTTGCGAAATCAAAAAGAACGATTCGATTGCATCTATAATTGCAGGAAGATTCAAAACGATTAACAAAATAAACAACGATCTATCGTTTCTCGTTTGATATTCTTTTTTGTTCTTGAAGATTCTAAGCCCTATCGAAGCCGTGATAATTAGATAAACGGATACTAAAATTATGTGGATTTCAGCGAACATCTTATTAAAACACCTTCTCAATTACTGCGTTTATTTGTTTAGTGTAGTATCCAATATTCCCTCCCCATTCCTTAATCGACTCATTATCGATAATGCGTACCGTTTTATCGAGTAATTCTTGCATTTTATATTCCAAAATTCTATAATATCGATTTGCAATGAGTATAATCGAGAAATCATGGTTCGAAGCGAAATAAATTTCAGAATTATCTTCTAAGGTGATCGATTTTATTCGACTTTCTCCTCCAGAAGCTACTTGTACCATATTATCGATTGCCGTAAAAAAAGAAGATAGAAGATGCTCTCTCGGATTGCCCTTTTCAGCGAAATTTCGAATATACATCGTTTTTCCGCTATTATGAGCGACATAAATCGCATCTGTGGACATAATAGATATCAAAGTCTCGCTAAATCCGTATGTATAACCCGCAAAAAAGCCAAAAAAACACGCCATTATCATAAATATATCGCAAATAATAATAACTATCCAACTATTTCCGAAACACACTCTACCTGTTAGCGCCAAAAAATAAACTCCTAGAGAACCCATTAAAAAAATGGAATAATTCAACGCAATAGTTTTCTTTCTTTTCGTGGTAGCAGCTTTAATCAAAGTTAAATAATTTGGATAAATTAATAGAGAAAACAATCCAAACGATGCAGCGTTTATTACAAAATAAAAAACTGGAAAATTAGACAATACGACTGGATACCCATCAATCGTGCTAGCCGAAAATTCGTTTATGTTCATCCAAATAATAATAATAAGGATTACAATTATCGAAACAACGCTCCATTTTCTAATTTTAAGCGTGATTCTCGCCATCTTGAAAACATAGAGCATCCCTACTACTGAAACAACAACACCTATAATAACGGTCAATATTACGATAAAATTAAAAAATAGAGAAATTGACTCGTTAAAAAAGAAAGGAGTGTTAAAAACATCGTTAAAAACGCTCAGATAAATAATCGTAAATTCGCATATACTAAAGAATCCAAGAAAAATATAAATAAAAAACTGGAAAAAATCGCTTTGACTCTTAAATTTAAAATAATTTCGAAGAAATTTAATTATATCAAGGGAACCGAGCAAACAAGTGATACATACTAATACATAATGCAAATATAACATTTATCTCGACTTTTTCTCCTCAATTCTCAATTTTACTTAATTTTTTTTCAGTAACAAATTCCTGCATATTTGGAATTAAAATCGATTTTCTATCGTTATCTTTCTGATATAAAGAATTAAACATAAAAATTAAAAAATCTATTGTTAAAGACTTATTGAACCCGTATTGATTTTTTCTTCTTTTCGAAAATAATATATGGTATATCTCTTTTTCGGAATAAACTCTAAAGAGCAATTGATTTAATTTCTTCTCGGTTGAGTTCAATCTCTTCCTTAAATAAGGATATACTTTTCGGGTTAAATTGAGTTCTAAATCGTTAATTTTCAAAATATCTATATCCTTTGCTTTCTTTTCTACAAACTCTTTTACTTTAGGCAAAATAAAAGCGTCTATATCTCTATTATTTGAAGTTAATCGCTCGAACATAAATATTAAATAGTCTAAACTTAATGATAAATTAAACCCGTACTTTTTGTTTCGATGCGTTGCGAACAGGTATTGCGATATCTGTTCTGCCGAATAAAGCGAGAAATAAAGTTTATTCAAGTCAATCTCTATAAAAGAGAGATCGTTGCTGAGGTACGGGTAAATCTTCAGCGTTAGATTCAAATTTAAGTCTTTCTTCTTAAGTGCTGGTGACATAACTAAAAGCGTTATTCTTATATCCCTTGAATTTAGTAATGATATACTAAATATAAAAATGTAAGCCTTTTTTCTAAGTTCGAAAGGTCATTGTTTCATATGAAGCGATCAACCTAAAACTATTATTCGTTGTTCCTAACTTATTTTGCGTTGCAAAAAGGCATTTCAAACAAGATTGTGTGGAATTAGTATTACAATTTTTGTTATATCTTTCTTGCTTTGAAAAATAGCAAGAAATTTAAAGGCGCAGTCTTATTTAAAAATAAAGCAAAAATATTATTGAAGTAATATGCCTACTAGTGCTGATTATGATGTAATTATAGTTGGGGGCGGAATTGCCGGATCTACTGCGGGATATCTATTAACTAAACTAGGAATTAAAACGCTCATTGTAGATAAAGCACTATTTCCAAGAAAGAAACTATGCGGTGGAATGATTACCCTAAAGTCGTTGCACTTAATAAAAAAGATTTTTGGAGAAACTTATTCGTCCTTAAAAGAGAAAAACATCATTAGCTACGCAACTAAAGATTTCGAAATAAATTTCCGAATGGCTAATGGGGTTATTAGTAATACAGAATACCCTTTTATTTTTGTTGACCGTACGGTGTACGATAATTTTCTCTTACAAAAAGCGAAAGATATCGGTACCGATGTTCTCGAAGGGCAAAAAATCAAATCAATTGATATTGATGAATGTAAAGTAGTTTTATTTGATAAAAAATCTGATGGAACATTAGATGAAGAGTCGGAGGGAAGAATATTTGAAGCTGATTTTTTAATTGGAGCAGATGGCGTGAACAGCATAGTCAGACGAGAGTTTTATCGCAAAGGATTATTTAAAAGAAAAGATTGGGAACGCAATGTTGCAACGACGGTTGAGACTTTTATTGATAGGAAGGATCTAGAAAAAGGTACTTTTTTACACCCAATAATGTCGATGGGAATAATCAAATACGGGTTTGCTTGGATGTTTCCTAACAAAGAAAAGCTTGTCGTTGGATTGGGGGGGCTAACTAGGAAAAACCGAGGTAATTTCGTCAATGCACTAGACGATTGGGTTTCTTTATTAAATTTGAATTCCAAACCAATCGAAAAGGAAGGACACTTACTTCATTACGGAATTCCAAGAATAAAACCAGTCTACGATGGAAAAATATTTCTTATAGGTGATGCAGGTGGATTTGTGTGTCCATTGACTGGAGAAGGAATTTATCTCGCAAAAAAAACCGCCGAATTAGTTGCAACATCAATATACAATAATTTAATAGATAAAAAGTCAATTGAAAAGGCTTATCTGTGGAACCTGAAAAAAATTGTTCTTCCCGAAATCAAGTCTGCAAAAAGATTACGCTTTTTATGTTTTGGCGTAGGGAGACTATTTAATTATAAATTATTAAAGATTTTAGTGAAGAGATTGACGAAATCGTTCATAGAAGTCTCTCAAGGACAAAGATCGTTTAAATGGCTAAAGAAACGAAATTTCGATCTATTGGAATTTGCAAAATAAAAATTTAAATAGTAAAAATTTACATAAAATATAGTTTATAGAAAGGAAGCATTATATGGAACAAATTGAGGTGTTGAACGGGATTTTCACAACGATTTTTTTATCAATCACTTTTTTGTAATAACCCAGCAATTAGCTGCTTTACCATTTATTATAGATGGAGAAATTTCCGAAGTATTTTATTAAAAAATTGCATTATTCTTTTTTGAAACAATGTGCCGAATGTTTTTTATTTGTTCGAAGAATCCATTTAAAATAGATTATGAGATATTAAAGAATTTCGTTGCATCATGTCACTGGGATTATTTCAAGAAATATAATCTATTCGGGCACCACGGAAGCGGATGGGGATTCGCTTATATCTCGGAAGAAAATGAGAAATTAATAGTAAAAAGAGACATTAATCCAATATATTTTTCTGATTGGAAGAATTTGACTAAAATTAAAACTCGATTTCTTTTAGTTCACGCAAGGAAAACGATTCAACCTTGGAAAAAAACGATTGAGAATGTGCATCCTATAAGTATTGGGGAAAAATATTTGATTACACACAATGGAACAATATCCCTTGATTCGTTTCCAGATCCACAAGATCCTAAATTGCGCGATATCAACACCGCCACCGAAATGGATACGAGACGATATTTATGCTTGATAATGGACGAATTAAAGATAAAATCTGATTTAAAAGAAGCAATTGAATCAACTTTAAGGAAAATTCATGTTAATAGTGCTGCGAACGCGTTTCTATTCAACTCCAGAGAGTGCATAGTGATTAAAAACCAGAACAACTCGTTTAACGGAAGGCATACAACTTTATTCTTAACAAAGGATAGAAACACGATTCTTGTTAGTACCACACCTATTAATCCTCAATTGAGAGCCTTTGAAATACCGAATAATACATTAATTAAAATTGATTTAGTTAATTTAAAGTCTAAAATTTCTAAATTGGTAATTGCGGAGTAATAGATATGAATAGTTCTAATCAAAACATTGAAAAACTTCTGAAGGAAGCGGAAGCAATTCTATACGAAAATATTGATCAAGAATCTGCGCTATTAGAGAAAGATCCGTGGGCGAATGTGCCATTGGAAAAATATGAGCGAGCGAAAATATTATTTGAAAAAGTCCTTTCCGTAGATCCAACAAATAAAAGAGCGCAAGATGGCCTAAATATTTGTCTTGAGATGATACAACCCTATGTACCCGTTCAATATATGGTCCCTCCACCATCAACAGACGATATTATAGAGTTATTGCAACCGATTTCCGAAAAAACGGCGCCATCAAATCAAAAAATTCCACTTAAACCTTGGGAGCTTCGTAGAAGCCAAAGAAGTAGAGATAAAAGGGGATTAGAGTATACCTCGCAGAAATTCGGAGAAGCATCTGTTGAGGCAAAAGAAGAAATTTCAAAGATCTTAGATAGTGCAAAAGCCGAATTTCTTAAAGATGAAAGGGATCCAAGAGATATTTTTAACGAAACGGCAAAATCAATTATGGAGTTTCAAGAAATACTCCATCGAAGATGGAAAGGTCACGGTCCAGAGGTTTTAAAGGAAGCTCTAAAAAAAATAAAAGATATACTAAGCTTATAGAAATCCTAAGAAAAAGAATTAATAAAAATCAATTCTTGGAAACTTCTCTTCGAATTTACCTCTTGGAGGTTTGTACTTGAATAAACGTCGAGATTCAGAATCTTCAAGGACATAGTTTGAGCCTCCACCATGGATCATACAATATGGATCGAGCAAACCAATAGGTACGCTATATTGGCGTATGAATCCGCGACCCCCCATAGTCCTGAAACAATGCACTGCCGCTTCAAACGCTAGCTCGGTCGTTTGTATCTTTAACCCCATTGCTTGTTGTGCCATTAATTTCGAGCTTCCCAGTTCCGGTCTATTATCTAATTCACGGGCATAGTTAATTAACGCCGAAATTAGGAGATTTAACTCTCTAATTTTTTTTGAGATTGGAAACCGAATCACTTGATATTGGTGCAGCCTGCGCTCAAATTGTTGGCGTTGAAGAGCATAAGTGTGAGAGTATAATAGTTTTTTCATAGCATCACCGAGAGCTTCTGCGCCAATTACTAGCCTTTCTTCTGTTAATTGATGAAACGCAATATCTAACCCGTGTCCTTGAAGTAAGTTCTCTTTTGGAATCTCCACTCTATCAAAAACTAATCTAGAAACAAACGCATCCGTCATCCCATACGTTCTGATTCTCGTAGATCTGAAATTTTTTAACTGTTGGTTCTCAGTATCGACTATTACGGCTCCAATAGGGCCGTCGTTTAATCGACCATATAATACTAAGTAATCACATATCATGCCGTTTGTTATAAATACTTTTTTGCCTTTCGCAATAATTTTGTCATCGTCAACTTGTAAATTGCACTCCATACTCGAAATATCGCTTCCCGCATTAAATTCCGTCATTGCTGAAGCTGCTATAGCACCATCTCTCGCAACAGGTACTAAATATTTTTCCCATTGATACTCGTTAGCTTTATAAGATACTGGATTGCAGAATAAAGTTCCACCAGATAATCGCCCCATTTCCACGCTCCAGTTTCCTGCTATGTATCTTTCGCTAGCGTCAGACCACCGACCGCCGCATAAAGCAAAAGCTATAAGTGCATTTCTCATTATTCTCCCTACTTTGTAATTTTCGGGATTCAAAATCGTGCTATAATACCCTTTTTCAGCCAATTTTTTCATTATTTTAATTACCAAATCCTTCTTTCTTTTTTGAGTTGGTTCCTCTACGTAATAATTCAATTTTTCTAAAGCTCTTAAGTCGTCATCTAACTCTTTTTCTAGAAATTCATAAAATTCGACCAAAAATTCTTTTTCGTCGTTATTTAATAGAGGATTATTCAGCAAATCCAACTCAGCTACATATTTCTGAATTTGGATTGGTCTAAACTCGCTTAATCTAATATCCATGGTTATGCTCTCTTTCTTTTATGAAATAATTTAAACCTACAATAAAATAAATTAAAATGAAAATAAATAATTAATTTAAATCCAAGTAAATATTCAAAATCTTGACATGGTACTGTACCCCACCTTTGGTAATTGGATATCGATTGACATTCTTAATAGTTTAGATTCTTTCGCGTTAATAACAATGAAGGAACCTTGGGAAATTTTAAGCCCTAAAGTGGAAAAAAAACCTAACATCTTAACTTTTAATCAAAACATGGATATCGAACACTTAGAGAATCTTGCTAACACTTTCAACGAAAATTTCACAATTAAGAATGTTGTAGGATTAGGGGGAGGGACCGCTTGCGATACAGCAAAGTTTCTCGCTTGGCAACTAGGTCAATCATCTAACGAACAAATTAATTTATATCTAATCCCTTCGATTATTTCAGTTGATGCTTTCCTCTGTTCATCTATTGCAGTTCGAGAAGGTGGAAAAGTAAAATATGTTGGTGAAAGTCACCCAGAAGAGATTATCGTTGATTACGACCTAATTAAAGAAGCACCTCCCTATTTGAATAGAGCGGGAGTATCTGATACCATTTCAATTACGAGTGCACTGGGAGATTGGAAGATCGCTCACGAGAAAATGAACGAAAAATTTGATCAAAACATATTTAATCGCGCAAAACATATCGTAGTTGATTTAATGAAACATAGGGAAGATATTAGAGATGTTTCTGAATCCGGTATAAGAGCCATTGTTGATGGTTTTTACAAAGAAGTAGCATTATGCGATGAATGGGGTAACGCGCGTCCAGAAGAGGGAAGCGAACACTTTTTTGCATACTGTCTCGAATCGATCACGCACCAACATTACATACATGGAAATTTAATTGGGATGGCCGTCTTAATTAGCCTTTATCTTCAAGAAGATTACGCTGAGTTTGAAATTGACGAATTATATCAATTTTTTAGTGATATTCTAATAAATATTTCTCCAGAATTTCAAGGGATTACTGAGGGAAATATTGAGACTACATTGAATTCTATAAAGAGTTATGTACTTGATGAGAAGCTGTTTTATTCAGTGTATAATTTAGATGAGTTAACTCTCAATAACGATAAACTAAAGGAAATAATTAATATGTTAAAAAAAATAAAAAAAAAGGATTAATTTATATTTCTTCCCAATACAGAATGTCTTTAATCGTTCCTTCCCTGGTTTCTTGTGGTTTTAATATCGCTTTTACTTTAATTCCACTTAGGTCTTTATTAATATCGGCAGTTTTAACTACTCCTAACATCGCGCCATCGGTTTTATCTATATCAATTAATGCTATAACTTCAGGATTCGCTAATTTTTCTCCATGAGCATCAAGCATTACTACAGTAAAAAGTCTTACTGTGCCTGCTGCTGGAACTTCTGCCCAGTCGTCGTCAGTAATCTCTTGATAACAATCTTCGCAATACAATCTTGGAGGAAACAATACTTTATTGCATTTTGAGCATTTTGTTGCCAAAAAGGTATCCATTTGCTTTAAATGCTTAAAGAATTTATCTCCAGCAGCACCGCTCGGATAGAAATAGTCTGCTTGCATATTGCCTCTCCAATGCATTGGAGTTGTTGGATCGGTCTGTTTTTCAATAAATCCCATTAAACTCCACCTCCAGCTGGTTTAAAGTATTTAATATCCGTGATGGAACCTGTTCTTTCGTTCTCTGG
>JAHQWX010000080.1 GCA_029856375.1 Promethearchaeia archaeon
AATCCCCATCTAATTAATACCTGAGCGGAAGACTTATTATATTTTTGTCCTATCAATTTCAATGTTGGGTGATTTAATTTCCTTGCTCGAGTTAAAGGACAATACGCTTCTATAAAGATATTTTGAGAAGTACAAAAATCGAGTAGCTCTTTTTGGTATAAAAAAGGTGAAAATTCTACTTGATTAACGGTGGGAACTGTTGAGGACTCCTCCAATATTTCTTTAATATTTTGAACCGTGTAATTACTAACACCGATCGCTCTTACTTTACCATCGCTATAAATTTTCTCGAGAGCTTTCCAAGATTCGCTTCTTAAACCCTCTACTGGCCAGTGAATCAAATATAAATCCACATAGGATACCTTCAATTTTTTCAGGCTTCTCTCAAACGCTGCAAGAGTGGAGTCGTATCCCTGGTCGCTGTTCCATAATTTAGTAGTAATAAAAAAATCTTCTCGAGGAACCTTACAGTCCTTTATTGCGTCGCCAATTTCGGCCTCGTTCGCGTAAACCGTTGCTGTATCAATCAACCGATATCCTGCATCGATTGCCCATAAAGCCGCCTTATAAGCGTCTCTTCCATCTAAAGCCCAAGTACCTAAGCCAAATATAGGAATTTTAATTCCATTATTTAACATTATTTTTGAATCGATCGCTAAAATCATTCATATCGCCCACGATTATATTTTTTGTTCCAACTCTAATGAAGCAGCCCCGGTGGGATTTGAACCCACGTTAACCACCTAACTCTATCAGATCTCTAAGTCACTCATTTAGGAGGGTGGTGCGACATCCAGGCTTCGCGACGGGGCTAGGGAATAATAAAATCTATGGTATTACTAATTTTAATAATCTTACTAAAATAAATTTGACTTATAAAAATCTTCCATTTGAAATCATAAGAACTTGTACTCAGCGTATTTTTTTCTTTATAAATCACTAATTGTATATTTTTTTAGGATTTTATAGATGCTTTCTACCAGTTTTATTATAAGAGAAGAAGTAGAATGTGATATTTTATGAGCGAAATAAGAAGAACAAAAAGGCGGGAATTTAAGTATCAACCATCGCGCGATGTTAATTACGATATTTGTGAGGGAAAAGAAGGACAAAAACAATCTTTTAACGACTTTTTAAAAGAAATTAAAGTGATAAATATTAACGCAATTCATCTCAACGATAAGATGAAATTTCAAAAAGCTAAAGAATTACTAAAGGAGTCAAAAAAAACTCCAGAGTTAAACGAGGAGAGGAAGTTCCGAATCGCCAAGGAAATGTTGAAAAAAGAAAAAATGGCGACCTTTAAATCAGAGAATAAGGAAAAAAGTATAGAGAAAAATCGCGATCGCAAAACCAGAGGAAAATCTGAATTAAATACACCTTTAAAAAGTGACCATAGCATAAAACCCAAACCCAAGACCGAGCCAAATAAATGGGATCATACTCCTAAAGAAAAGGAAAAGCCACAAGAAAATAAAGCAATCCCTAAGGAAAGAATTCCAAATAAACCAAGAGTAAATTTAAATAAAATCCCACAACGCTCTGGTGATATCAAGGTCATTGATCCTCACTCAACTAAGAAAGAATCTTTGAGAGTAAAACAACCTTATGGTTATATTTACTTAGGAATTAACAAAAATAATGGAAAGGTCTATGTCGGACAAACTATAACGGAAAGACATGGAAAAAATAAAGTTCCAATAGCAGAGAGATGGAAAGAACATATAAAAGAAGCAGATGCTCTTATTAATTCACAAAAAGCATATCCTGAGAAAAAAATTTCAGGACTTCGTTTAATTAATGCGCTTTTAAAACATAGGGCAGAAGCGTTCACATTAAAACAAATAGATACTGCAAAAAATCAGTCAGAATTAAATGAGAAAGAAATTCACTATATCAGTAAATATGATTCCATGAATCCTGATAAAGGATATAACATGACAGAAGGTGGAGAAGGTGGTAGAATGTCTCCAGAAATAATTGAAAGAATTAAAATAAATACAAGTTTAGCAATAACAGAGAAATGGAAAGATTCTAAATATCAAGAAAAACAAAGAAAAGGAGTAAAAGAAAAATGGAAAAATCCAATATATCAAAAGAAGCAAAAAAAAGGAGTAGAAGAAAAATGGAAAGACCCAGTATACCGAGAAAAGCATCGAAAAATACGGAAAGGTACTAAATATAGAGACAATATTAGTCAAGCAAAAAAGAAAGATTGGCAAGATCCGAATTATAAAAGAAAGTTGCAGGAGATAATGAATTCTTCTGATTATAAAGAGAAACAGAGGATTGCAGCAGAGAAAAGGTTAATAAATCCAGAATATAGAGAAAGACATAAATTAGGAGTAAAAATGAGATGGAATGATCCAATGCACCGGGAAAAAATGAAAAACATACAGAATTCTAAAGAAGTTAAAACAAAAAAGAGTATCAAGATGACAGAAAATTGGCAAGATCCAAATTATAAAGGAAAGATGGAAGAGATAATGAATTCTCTTGATTATAAAGAGAAACAGAGAATTGCGGCTGAAAAAAGGTGGAAGGATCCAGCGTTTAGAGAAAAACATAAAAAATCAATGGAAATGCATAAAAAAATGATAACGAATAAAAAAGAATTTTTGATGGACATTAAGAATATGCAAAAAAAAGACATGATTCAGAAATATAAAATGGATGGAAAAACTATTAATAAAAGAATTAAGGAAATATTTGAGCCAATAGGGTTTGTTAATTATACGGAAGTAAAGAACTATTTAAAAGATAAAAAAATAGATGATATTTTAAATCGTGGATTTTAATTATTCTCCAAAAAAATTTATGATTGATTTCGTTTTCGCGACTCCACAGATTTTACAGTAATATTTGCCATTTATTTTAATAGCTTTGTCGATCGAAATTAATTTCTGGCAATTTTTTACCGTACAATGAATTAAATCTTTACCTTCGGTTTTCTCAGCGGACATTTACGAATTTTTTTTTATAATTAGAATAAATTACGGATCGTTTTTCTTTTTATACATTGTTTAGATTAAAAATAATATACAAAGGTTTTAATTACTTTAATTTTTAAGTTAAAATATTATTGAGAATTTTTTTTTAATATTATAGGTTTTGAGAAGAAATGCAAAAAGGTTCGCAACAGAGACCGATTGATTTTTTAAAAGAAAGCGTTGATAAAGTTATTTTAATAAAAGTTAAGAAAAATAGACTATTTCGCGCGATTTTACGAGGGTATGACGAACATTTAAACCTTTATCTACACGATGCCACTCAAATTTTCGAGTATCAAGACGAAGATGGGAATATTAAAGAAGAAAACGAAGAGCTTGGTACAATCGTAATTAGAGGGGATAATATCGTCTTTTTGAATTTAGCTCAGTAATTAACTAACTTTTTAGATATATGAAAATAAGAGCATTAACCATCGGAACACAATTTCCTTTCTATAAACACCAAGAACCTAGTAATTTTGAAGAGGTTTTATCAAAGCAGTTTCAATCGTTCAAGCAGTTGATAAAAGATTCGTCAAACGCTTTTAATAAAATAGAGATCGAAACTCAAACAACAAGAATTTGCACGCAACCTTTGTATGTAAGAGAAAAAAATCCTTTAAGGGCACAAGGAGTAAATTTCAATAAAGAACTAGATAATTTGCGAAACAAAATCGAACTATTAAATAAATATTGTAAACGATCTAGAATCACGCTTATAGCGTGCTTATCAATATTAGCTGACGAATTCGAAGATTACGGCGAAACAGAAAAGAAATTCATTCAAGCCGTCCCTGGTCTTTTAGATGATTTCTTGAATCTATACACTTCCATTCAAATTGCTTCCCAAAATAGAGGCATAAACCTCTTAGCAACGAAAGATTGTGCTAAGATGATTAAGCAGATTCCTCTTAAAGACCCATTTACAGCGCATAAATTCACGGTTAACGCTAATGTACCACCAGATACGCCCTTCTTCCCTGCGTCTTATCATTTATCTGATAAACCTAAGTTTGCTATCGCATTAGAAATGGCGGACGAGGTCGTTTCGACAATTGAATCATCTAATAGTATTAAAGATTTTCAAATAAAACTCAGAGAAAGATTTCTTGAGATATATAACGAACTTTTTCCAATATGTCAATCAATTGGAAAGGAAAATGGTGTAGAATTTCATGGATTTGATTTTTCACCCGCACCATTTCCGGAGGATTCGAAGAGTATAGGCCAGGCAATAGAGAATTTGGGAATCGAATATTTCGGTGCTAGAGGTACATTTTTCGCAGTGTCTTTAATAATGGATGTGATTAAGTCGTTAGATTGCAAAAAAATTGGTTTCTCAGGCTTTATGCAACCTATACTCGAAGATTCTGTTTTATCTAAAAGATTAGACGGGGGAAAATATAATATCGATTCGCTCTTACTGTATTCAGCGACTTGCGGAACCGGTCTTGATTGCGTTCCATTGCCGGGTGATGTTTCGGAAAGAGAAATATTCTATATCTTACTGGATCTTTTATCTTTATCGTTATCTTTAAATAAACCACTTACTGCGAGATTAATGCCTATCCCTGGCAAAAAAGAGAGCGATAGATCTGAATTCGAATCTATTTATTTCTGTAATTCAAAAATGATGAAATTAAAAAGGCTGAGTGCACCTTCAGTTAAAGATTTATACGAGAACGCAGAAAAGATTAGGTATATTAAATTTTCCTAGTACCAATCACATTGTTGTTCTTTATTGCAATACTTGCACGTGATGTTTTCTCCTTTTTGAGGATAATAATCAAAAATTCCACCACAGAATTTACACGTCAATTCATATAGACCATTCATAGAGAGTATATCACCGGCATTGAATAGTCTTTTTCGAAAATCGAAAGATAATTTAGTTAAAAGCGAGATATTTAAGTTCTCGTCGTCGCTTATAGTAATAAATTCCATCTTATCGTTTAAAGTCTGGCCAATTAAAAGGACTTCCTGTTTCGTTTTCTCTTCGACACCATAGAACCACGCTACATTATGGCCATTACTCTCAGTTTTAGTAATTAACTCGAAATTATAGGTCTGAATTAGTCGAGTCATCGTTTGAAAAGCGTCTTTAACATTATAATACGGAGGTCTTCCATAACTTTTAATTCCTTTGTGTACTGCGTTCTTTGTAATTGCTGAAATTTGAAAAGAAGGTATTTTTTTAGGGGAAAACAATCGATTACTTAGATTTACTTCAAATTGTTGGGTTTCGGCCGTTCTTACGAAATCTTGATTGTTTATGTATAGTAAATTGTTTTTAAAAATTCCCTTTCCTAACTCTATTGGATTGAAATAGAAATTTATCTGGAGCTTTTTTTGCCCGTCCAGCTTTGGTAGAGTTAAAGAGATCAACCCGTCTGCCTTATTTAATTTATACTCGACAGGTGGTTTAATTCTGCTTAAAGTCAAAAATTTAGGGTACTCTAATTTCAATTGTACTTGGGTTATGGGTGCAGTACTTTCATTAACTATTACGGCAGCATATCTTAAAATACTCCCTAAAACAGAGCTCTCTGGTACTAACTTGATTTTGCCTTCTTGATCGACGCTCATTGGTTTTTGATTGGATAATGATATTTCTTAAAAATTATTGATACGATTTTTAATTTAATGAAAAGATAATTTAAAAATTCTTAAAATTTTTTATATTTTGAATGTTTTTTTAGAACTAGGTGCGTAAATTAGTGGAAATTTTTGAAGATTTTTTTGATAGTAAGACAATAAAACCTAGTTTTAAATACGTTCATTTAATTCTATCGCTGTTTATATTCGATGCATATTCAGAGGGGCTCGGAAGGTACAAATTAGAAGACGAATTGTTGATAACATCTGGAATGGCAAAGTCTATATTCAAGAAATTAAAAGAGAAGGGCATCATAGAATTAATAGGACCAAGAAAGGGACATAAATTGAGTCAATATGGCAAATCCACGCTTGAGAACGTTAAAAAATTGATTTCAATAACAATAGGAAATAAAGACTTTTTAGATATTGCATTGGGTAATTCTTTTTATCTTGCTCGAGTCGCAAACGCGTTGGATAAATTTTCAAACGGTATCGCCCAAAGAGATGCAGCTGTAAAAATAAAAGACCTCGTCGATAATATAAAAATAGATATCAAGGGAAACGATGTTCTCCTAAAAATAAAAAATATTGGTGCTACATGTTTAATTTACGATAATAAACAAATAAAATTTCCTGAACCACATAGCACATTGAAAAAAGAAGGAGAATCGTACATCTCAGAGAGAATTATAAAATTTCTTGAGAAAAACTTAAAACTTGAAAATAAGGATGTTATAATCATAGGCGGGGCAGAGGCCAATTTGAAGGATATTTCAGACAACGCCATATTAAATGAGACTGAAGAGAAAATCGCCAGATTAGCTGCGTTAAACTCCGCATTAAGTTTTTTTAACAAAGACTAATAATCACAGTGATGAAAATGGATTATGAGGAACACATTAAATTAATTATTCCCAAGGATATATTTAGAGAAATGCAGAAATGCTCAGGAAACGCTTCGCCAAACGAAGCGGGTGGGCTTGTTTTCGGAGATTTCGAGGAATTAAAGATTGAAGAGGGATTTCAGTATAATTTTCGCGGGAAAAAATTTGAATGCTTAGAATCGACAAAGCCTTCCCCCGTCTCGTACTTAATGGACAATTTACAAGAATTTTACGACATCTGGACGGAAGCAATTTATAAGTACAAGCAGCAGCTTGTTAGTATATTTCATTCCCATCCTGGCTCTGCAATGCCAAGTGGATTCGACGACCAATACATGAAAATGCTTGTAGATTTCGACAATGAAATGATAGAGCGCGGAATTTTCAAAAATCCTAATTTCAAATATGTTATATGGACAATAATCGATGGAAAAAAGAAGGACTTAAAGGGATTTTTAATTTTGAAGAATAAATTAACTCAAATAGAAGTAATTGTTGAAAAATAATTATGCTAACTGCTCGTATCCGTCTTTCGTAATACTAGCAATCTGAAGATTAAACCCAGAGCCCGCATCTCTTGCTCTGGAAGCAGTTATTGCCTTCTCTATTAATTTTTTACCTTCCTCGATTGTCATATTCTCTTTCCATTCTGCTTCGACAACTCCAAGAACAAAAGGCGAACCTGAACCAAAACTAATGAAATTTTCTTCCTCGTATAGAGTCCCAAGAAGATCTATACCATAAAGAATCCCTTTTTTTTCTTCTTCAGAGAAACCCGCTACGATCATCATTGCGAGAAAGTACGATCGACCTTGGAATAATAAATTTCTTATAGTGTTGGCTATATATTTTGGTTCGGGAATCTTATTATCCTCGACTGTTTTTAGGTTTGAT